>NZ_JBFUIT010000007.1:0-48612 GCF_056401735.1 Luteibacter sp. P4_D7_3 | reverse complement strand
GAGCAGGACGATGGTCGCGGTGATGCCGCCCAGGCGTGCCGCAGGACCCGCGCCGGCGGTCCAACAGGCCAGCGTCACCAGGCCCACGGCCAGTGCATAGGAGAGTATCTCGCCGGGGCCGCCGATCCACAGGCCGAGCAGGCCCGCGGCCGCACCGATGGCGGTGCCGAGGCAGCGGTCACGCGCGGCGCCACGGGTGTCGCCGAAGTTGGGTTGGGTCACTGCAATCGCGGTGATCGCCGCCCAGAAGGCCTGCTCCGTGTGCAATGCGTGGCCGATGGCGTACGCCAGCAGAGATGCCGCCAGCACCTTCACCGCCATCATCAGGCCCTGGCTCACGCGACGGTGCAGGGGCATGTCGCGGGCGAGGCGGTCCAGCGCGGCCTGGGCCCGACCCAGCCGGATCAGCCTGAGCAGGGACCTGCGGGGGCCTTCATTCGGTTCGGGAGGACTCATGGCGACATCGTACCCGTAGACCCCGTCGACGCGCCGCCAACGAACCCGCAAACTACGCCGCCGCGGCCAACCGGCCGCTACCCACGACAAGAGTCCCTCCATGTCCATTTCCATGTACCAGACCTGCGTGCCCGTCCTCGTGCGCGCACTGAACAACCTCTCCGCCATTCTCGGCAAGGGTGCTGCCCACGCCGCCGAGCGCAACATCGCACCGGACGTGCTGCTGCACACGCGCATCACCCCTGACATGTTCCCGCTGATCCGCCAGGTGCAGATCGCCACGGACATGGCCAAGGGTGCAGGCGCCCGCCTCGCCGGCGTCGAGCCGCCGAAGATGGAAGACAACGAGACCACCTTCGAGGAACTGCAGACGCGCATCGCCACGGTGATCGCGCAGCTTCAGGCGTACACCCCGGCGCAGATCGATGGCAGCGAAGATCGCGTGGTGGTTCTGAAGTCGCGTAGCGGCGAACAGACGTTCCGCGGCCAGGATTACCTGCTGGGCTTCGTCCTGCCGAACGTGTACTTCCACAGCACCACGGCATACGCCATCCTGCGCGGCGTCGGCGTCGTGCTGGGCAAGAGCGACTTCATCGGCAAGCCGTAAAGCGTCCGCTCCTGCTCCTTGTAGGAGCCGATTCATCGGCGATTGGGTGCTAGCGGCACCCTTCCCCGCAACTGCGGGATCGCCGATGAATCGGCTCCTGCATTTTGTTTATGCCTTCAGCTTCCAGCCGGTGCGGAAGATCCACCAGACCACGCCGAGGCAGACCAGCAGGAAGCCTACCGTCGCACCGGCGCTCACCAGCACGTTCACGTCGGCCTGTCCGTAGAAGCTCCATCGGAAGCCGTTGACCAGGTACACCACCGGGTTGAACAGCGTGATCTTCTGCCACACGGGCGGCAGCATGTTGATCGAATAGAAGCTGCCACCGAGGAAGGTGAGCGGCGTGATCACCATCAACGGCACCACCTGCAGTTTCTGGAAGTCGTCCGCCCAGAGGCCGATGATGAAACCGAACAGGCTGAAGGTCACCGCGGTAAGGATCAGGAAGGCGAGCATCCAGAACGGGTGTTGGATTTCGTAGGCGACGAAGAAACGCGCCGTCAGCAGGATAAGCAGGCCGAGGATCACCGACTTGGTCGCCGCCGCACCCACGTAACCGATCACCACTTCCACATACGACACGGGCGCCGACAACAGCTCGTAGATCGTACCGGCCCACTTCGGCATGTAGATGCCGAACGATGCATTGGAAATGCTCTCGTTGAGCAACGACAGCATGATCAGGCCGGGAATGATGAAGGCGCCATAGCTCACCCCGCCGATCGCGCCCATGCGCGATCCGATCGCCGCGCCGAAGACCACGAAGTACAGCGACGTCGACAGCACGGGCGACGCGATGCTTTGCATCAGCGTGCGGAAGGTGCGAGCCATTTCGAAGCGATAGATGGCACGGATCGCATGGATGTTCATACGCCGCCCCTCACCAGGCTAACGAAAATATCCTCAAGCGAACTCTCGCTCGAGTGCAGGTCCTTGAAGTCGATGCCGAGCTCGCC
Source organism: Luteibacter sp. P4_D7_3 (assembly GCF_056401735.1). Taxonomy (NCBI): domain Bacteria; kingdom Pseudomonadati; phylum Pseudomonadota; class Gammaproteobacteria; order Lysobacterales; family Rhodanobacteraceae; genus Luteibacter; species Luteibacter sp. P4_D7_3. The sequence goes on along the minus strand of NZ_JBFUIT010000007.1, from coordinate 46,593 downwards.
CAGCTTGCGCAACAGCATGGCGATACCGGTGTCGTTGCCCTGCGTATCGAAGGTATAGGTGAGGCACTGGCCGTCGCCTGACAGTTCCAGCGGCCATTCGCGCAGGCCTTCCGGTACGGATTCGAGCGGGCTCTGCAAGGACAGCGTGAGCTGCTTCTTGCCCAGCTTCTGCATCAGCGTGTGCTTCTCTTCCACCAGCACGATCTCGCCGCGATTGATGACGCCGATGCGGTCGGCCATCTGCTCGGCTTCTTCGATGTAGTGCGTCGTGAGGATGATGGTGACGCCCGACTCGCGCAGGCGACGAACCATCTCCCACATGTCGTGACGCAGTTCCACATCGACACCCGCCGTCGGTTCGTCGAGGAACAGGACACGCGGTTCGTGCGCGAGCGCCTTGGCGATCAGGACGCGTCGTTTCATGCCGCCGGAGAGCGCCATGATTTTCGAATCCTTCTTTTCCCACAGCGACAGGTCGCGCAGGATGCGTTCCAGATGCACCGGGTTCGGCGCCTTGCCGAACAGGCCGCGACTGAACTTCACCGTGGCCCAGACCGTCTCGAAGGCGTCGGTGGACAACTCCTGCGGCACCAGGCCGATCAGGCCACGCGCCGCGCGGTAGTCGCGCACGATGTCGTGGCCATCGACATGCACACTGCCTTCGCTGCCATTGGCGATGCCGCAGATAATGCTGATGAGCGTGGTTTTACCGGCACCGTTAGGGCCGAGCAGGGCGAAGATCTCGCCACGGCGGATCTCGAGGTCCACCTTGTTGAGCGCCCGAAGGCCGCTCTTGTAGTACTTGGATAACCCGCGCACCGAGACAATGGCATCGGGTGAGGAAGTCGTGGCTTGGACTGGCGACATGGGGACCCGCGGATCGATGGGTAAGGCGGCCGATGGTAGACCGATTGGGCGAAGACTGCCTGCCTTGTCGGATGCCCTTGCCACCCCCAGATCGAAGCGGATTGCCCAACCCAGAGGCCCTGCCCGCCATGACCATTTCCGCTTACGACGCGTCAGTACCTGTCTTCATCCGTGGTTTCCGCGTGCTGGCCGAGCTGCTGGACAAGGCCGAGGCCCATCCTGATGGTGCCCGGTTCATCGACGCCCGTCTTGCCCCGGACATGCTGACCCTTGCCGGCCAGGTGCAGCGCGCCAGCGACACGGCCAAGTTCGCCATCGCCCGTATCGGCGAGGTGCAGCCGCCTTCCTTCGACGACAACGAGACCACCTTCGCCGATCTGCGCAAACGTATCGACAGCACGGTGGCCTGGATCGAATCGGTGGACCGTGCCGTCATCGAGGCCGGCGAAACACGCCCCCTGACGCGCAAGTTCAAGGGCACCGAACACAGCTTTACCGCCGCGTCGTACCTGCTGACCTTCGCCATCCCCAATTTCTTTTTCCACGTGACGACCGCGTACGACATCCTCCGCCATAACGGCGTGGCTATCGGCAAACTGGATTACCTCGGTTTCAACGCGTGACCGATGGCAAGGCCCGCTGTGCCTGGGGCGAGTCCGACGAGCTCATGCGCGCCTACCACGACACCGAGTGGGGCGTGCCTGAGCGCGACGGACGCAAGCTATGGGAGAAGCTGATCCTCGACGGCTTCCAGGCCGGCCTGTCGTGGCGCACCATCCTCGCTCGCCGGGACGGGTTCCGACGGGCCTTCGAGGGCTTCGATCCGGAGCGCGTGGCCGCCTATGGGGCCGACGATGTCGCCCGCTTGCTCGGCGACGCCGGGATCATCCGCTCACGCAGCAAGATCGGCGCTGCGATCAACAACGCGAAGGCCTACCTCGCCATGCGCGATGCGGGCGAGGATTTTTCCCGGTTCTGCTGGGATGCCGTGGGTGGCGCGCCGATCGCCTGGGAAGGCCCGGTGCCGCCGAACAGCCCTCTCTCGGCGGACATCTCGAAGGCCCTGCGCCAGCGCGGTTTCACCTTCGTCGGGCCGACCATCGTGTTCGCCTGGCTGGAGGCCACCGGCCTGATCAACTCGCATGCCCCGTATTGTTTCCGGCGCAAGGAAGTCGCCCGCAAGACCTTGCGCGACAAGGGTTAACGGGTTTTTTCGGCGGGGCGGCGTAGCGTGGACTCAGCGCCCCCGGGGCGCGTTTCGTCAGGTCTACCCATCTCAGGTCTACCCACCGATAGCGAGGGTTCCCATGGCTTCGAGCTCCGCCCAACTGTTTATTCCGTACAGCGAATCGACACAGGGACCGTGGATCGTACGCCGTGCCTCCATGCCCCTCGGCCGTTACGCCTCGCAGCCCATGGCGATCGCCGCCGCAGAGGCGCTGGCCCCCGGACTGTCCGACAGCCTGGGTCGGCCGGTCGAAATCCATGTCCAGCAGGCCGATGGCACATGGGAAGAACATACCTACGTGGTCGCCGGCCTTGTCGCTGGTACCCCGGCGCCCCCTGTCGGCATCAACCGACACGCCTGAGCGTCGTGAGGTGAGACGGGTATGAGGTAACCTTGGTCGGTTATGCTCACCGACGACACCAAAGCCGCGATCCGCGCGGCGTATACGCGGCTGAAGGACGGCCTTGCGGGGTTCCGCGGGCGTGCCTCGCAGCTGAAGATGATCGCCGAGGTGGCCAAGGCACTGGCGGAGCCCGGCGGCGCGGCCGTGATCGAGGCGCCGACCGGTACCGGTAAGTCCATGGCCTACCTCATCGCCGGCCTGGAAGTCGCTCGCGCCCAGAAGAAGAAGCTGGTGATCGCCACCGCCACGGTGGCCTTGCAGGAACAGCTGGTCCAGCGCGACATTCCCCAGTACCTGACCCTTTGCGGTGTCGAGGCGAAGATCGCCCTGGCCAAGGGCCGCGCCCGTTACCTGTGCCCGCGCAATCTGCGCATGGCCGGTGCGGAGCCGACGGCCCAGGGGGGCTTCGAGTTCGACGCCGACGTCGCGCTTTGGGCACGTCCGCCGGCCGAGCGCGATACCAAGGCCGTGGCGAAACTCAGCCAGGCCTTCGAATCGCGCGAGTGGAATGGCGATATCGACACCAGCCCCGAGCCGCTGTCGGACCTGGTGCGCGGCATGGTGACCACGAGCGCGGGCGGCTGCACGGGTCGCAAGTGCGGTGCTTTCGCTGTCTGCCCGTTCTTCGTCGCACGGCGGCTCATCGGTGAGGCCGATATCGTGGTCGCCAACCAGGACCTCGTGCTTGCCGACCTGACGATGCCGCGCGACGAAGACACCTTCGGCGGCGTGATCCTGCCCAAGCCGGAAGAGACCCTCTACATTTTCGACGAGGCACACCACGTGCCCGCCAAGGCGATCGACCGGGGCGCCGCCGATGTGCACCTGGCCACGGCCGTGCGTCGCATCGGCCGCCTGCAGAACCAGATCCACGCCGCGTATTCGCTGACCGACAAGGAAAGCATCGGCAACCTCTCGCTCGAAGCGGGCGACGAGAAGCTGGTGACGATGTCCGGCGCGCTCGAGGAAATCGAGCGCGAGATCCGCATGTCGTGGACGCCATCGTCCAGCGAAACCGAACCCGTGTTCCGTGCCTCGCTCGGCCAACTTCCGGAGAACTGGAAGATGCACGCCGAGCATCTGCACCTGGTGACCAAGGACATCCAGCGCTGGCTGCGCACAGTCCGCCGTACCGTGGTGGAAATGGAGGCCGGTGGTCCGACCCAGGAAGCGCTGTCGCGCGAACTCGGCGTGGCGCTGGAGCGCCTCGATCGCCAGGTACGCACCTGGTATGCGTGGTCCACCGACGATCGCGAGAACGCGCCCCCGCTTGCTCGCTGGGTCACGATGACGCCCGAGCAGCAGCTCGTCTGCCATGCTTCCGCGGTGTCGGCCGGTGGCCTGCTGCGCACCGTGCTCTGGGACAACGCCTCGGCCGTGGTGATGACCTCGGCCACGCTGAGCGCGGGTGGCAACTTCCGCGGCTTCGCCGATTCGGTCGGCCTGCCCAACGACGCCCTCACGCTCAGCCTGCCCTCGCCCTTCGACCTGGAAAGGCAGGCCACGCTCACCGTGCCCGCACTCACCGCCATGCCGGACGATCGCGAAGGCCATGCGCGCGAAGTGTCAGGCTGGCTGGCGAAGAACCTCGACTGGGACGCTGGCAACCTCGTGCTGTTCACCTCTCGTGCCAAGCTCGATCGCGTGCTGCAGATCCTGCCGATCGAGTTCGTGCGCAAGGTACGCGCGCAGGGCTCGCTGTCGAAGGCGCAACTCATCGCCGAGCACCGTGAAGACATCGAAGCCGGCAAGGGCAGCACCCTGTTCGGCCTCGCCTCGTTCGGCGAAGGTCTCGACCTGCCGGGCAAGCTCTGCGAGACCGTGGTCGTGACGCAGTTGCCCTTCGCCGTACCCACCGACCCGGTGGGCGCGACGTATGCGGAGTGGCTGGAGTCGCGCGGGCGCAATCCCTTCATCGAAGTGAGCGTGCCGGATGCCACGCGCATCCTCACCCAGTATTGCGGCCGCCTGATCCGTACCGAGACCGATACCGGGCGTATCGTGCTGCTGGATCGCCGCGTCATTACCAAACGCTACGGCACGGGCATGCTTCGCGCCCTGCCGCCGTTCGCCCGCAACATCGAGCGCGTCGCATGACCATCATTCCCTTTGCCGCGCTGAAGGCCGTGCCGTGGAAGAACGGCCTGGGTATCACGCGTGAGATCGCGGTTGAACCAGGCGGCGCGACGATGGATGACTTCGTCTGGCGCGTGAGCATTGCGGACGTCGACACGGCATCGCCGTTCTCGCGTTTTCCGGGTATCGATCGGACCATCGTGCTGCTCGAGGGCGATGGCTTCACGATGAGGTTGGATGACGATCGCGAGCATGCGCTGACGACGCCTTGCCTGCCGTTTGCCTTCGCGGGTGAGGCCGCTGTCGAAGTCGTGCTGGCCGGCGGCGCGACGCGGGATTTCAATCTGATGGTGCGTCGTGGTGCGATGCGGGGCGTCATCGAGGTGATGCGCGGGCCCAAGACGTTGATGCTCGATAACGACGCCGCCCTGGTCTATCTGACTCGCGGCGAAGCGCATATCGATGGCAACGCGACGCGGCCCGTGCATGCCGGCGACAGCGTGCGTGGCGTCGGCGAGATCACGCTAGCAGCAGACGCCACGGCCCTGCTCGTCCGGGTCAGGGCTGCGGCGGACTGAGCGGATCGTCGTCGGTCGGGTTGCTATCGATCGTTGGCCGCTTCCACAACTCTACCGAGGCCAGCTGGAAGCGGGCCGGCGGCACCCCCTCCTCCCACTTCTCGATGCCCGGGAAGTACTCGCGCATCACCGCGACCAAGGCCGCGAAGCCGCTATCCAGCTCGGATACCGCCAGCACGGGCTCACCGTCGATATGGAAGAACACAAACACCGTGTCGGCCGTCGTATTGTCCCGGTTGCCAGCCTCGATGCGCCGGATCCGCTCCATCGCCACCTCGCGCGTACGGAACGGGCCCAAGTGAACCACGACAACGCCTGACTCCTGGTCGAAATGGACCTTCGGCCGCCAGGTGAGGTTCTCACGCAGGCGGGTCCATAGGGGTCGGGGCGTTGATTTGGGGCCCATCGCGGCGGTGTCTCTGGTCGGCTCCACCTCGTTATCGGCCGGGAACTCGTAGGATTTAGTTGTAGTTCACCGCCGCAGGGCATCGTAGGGAATCCGCTCCACAGGAATGCACCGCCATGCGCGATCTTTTCGTCGCCCTTTCTCTGGCCATGGTCACGTCCACCGCCGTCGCCACCGTTCCCCTTGCGCCCGTGCCCGACCTCGATCTGGCCCGCTACGCCGGCACCTGGCACGAGATCGCCCGCCTGCCCATGTGGTTCCAGCGCAAATGCGAGCGCGACGTCACCGCCCACTACGAGCCGAATCCGGACGGCACGGTCGCCGTACACAACGCCTGCGTCACGGCCGAGGGGAAGACCATCGCCAGCGATGGCGTGGCTCGCCGCCCGGACAATTTCGCCCGAGGCAAGCTGCAGGTGCGCTTCGCCCCGGCCTGGCTGTCGTGGGTGCCGATGGTCTGGGCCGATTATTGGGTGCTCGCCCTGGATGACGACTACCGATGGGCCCTCGTGGGCCAGCCGGGGCGGAAGTATCTTTGGATCCTGTCGCGCGAACCCACGATGGATCGGGCGACCTTCGAGTCATTGAAGAAACAGGCCACAGCGATGGGCTACGACCTCACGCCACTCATCGTGTCCGGCAAGATCGACTAAGGCCGCTGCCTGCTAGGATGCCGGTCCCCGAATCAGTGGCCCTGCCGATGCCCCTCTCCACACCCTGTCCCTGTGGGTCCGGCGCCAGCCTCGCGGCCTGTTGCGGCCGCTGGCATGCCGGTGAAGCGGCACCGACGGCCGAAGCGCTGATGCGGTCGCGTTATAGCGCCTACGTGCTCGGCCTCGAGGACTACCTGCTGGCGACGTGGCACGAAAGCACACGACCTGTCGAACTCGGTCTGGCGACGCAATCGCCCAAACCGACGTGGCTGGGTCTCAGCGTGAAGCGCCACGAAAACCCGACGCCGGACACGGCGATCGTGGCGTTCGTGGCGCGGCTACGTATGGGCGGTGGCAGTGCGGAGCGCATGCGCGAGACCAGCCGTTTCGTGCGCGAAGGCGGGCGCTGGTTCTACGTCGACGGCACCCTCGACTGATCTTTCTTAAGCCGATCATTCCGCGACGGATGCAAAGACCGGTGCGCGGCAAGATGTTCCTCATTGAGCTCCGCGCCTGACGTAGTCCAGTGCGACGGGGAAGCTGCTGAAACATGCGCGGTGAACTGCCAAAGGCCCCATCGTCCGCCTCGACGACGACGGATACGTCGCGGAAAATGCCGAACAGGAAGTAAGCCACCATGGCTCGAGGGATCGACCGCGACCTCACCAGCGTATTCATCAACTGCCCATTCACCGCGGACTTCCGGCCGCTGCATGAGGCGATGATCTTCACCGTGCTGGCCTGCTACTTTCGCCCGCGGTCCGCGCTTGAAGCCAACCACAGTGGCGATGCGTCTGGACAAGTACGTGGCTGCACGAGAGCCGTTCTACGGTACGGTTGGCTGACGCTTCTTCCGGCGTTTCGCGTACCACCGCCCGAAGGACGGCATGAGGCAGGCGATGACGAACGCCGCGATAGCACTGAACATTCCTTGATCCTGTGCGCCGATCCCAGGTCGGCTATCGCGGCAATCTAGGTGTCACGTCCATTATTGTCAATCGCCGTCCCTGGCGATCGGTGCGCGCGTTCAGATAATCGAGCGGGTCACGCCGCCGTCGACGCGGATCGCCGCGCCTGTCGTGCCTGACGCCTGCTCCGAGGCCAGGTACACCGACACGTTGGCCACTTCCTCAACGCTCAGAAGGCGCTTGATCAGCGACGTGGGGCGGTGGGTCTGGATGAAGTCACGCTCGACCTCTTCCAGCGACTTGCCCTGGTCCTTGGCAATCTTGCCGAAGAATTCGCTGACGCCCTCGGACAGGGTCGGACCGGGAAGGATCGCGTTAACCGTCACGCCGGTGCCCGACATCACCTCGGCCAGGCCGCGCGAGACACCCAGTTGCGCCGTCTTGGTCACGCCGTAGTGGACCATTTCGGCCGGCACCTGCACGGCGGACTCGCTGGAGATGAACTGCACGCGGCCCCAGCCGCGCTCGGCCATGCCCTTGGCGTAGTGACGCGAGAGGCGCACGCCCGAGTTCACGTTCACTTCGAAAAAGCGCGTCCACTCCGCGTCGTCGATGTCGAAGAAGCCCTTGGGTTCGAAGATGCCGAGGTTGTTGACCAGGATATCGGTCTCCGGCACGGCTTTGATCAGCGTGGCGGCGCCCTCGGCCGTGCCCAGATCGGCAGCGACACCCTTGAGCTTCGCGTTGGGTACGTCCTTGCGGATGGTGGCGAGGGCTTCGTCCACGCGGGCCTGGGTACGACCGGTGACGACCACTTCGGCGCCGGCGGCCGCGAGACCCGTGGCAATGGCCAGACCGATACCGGCGGTGGAACCGCTGACGATGGCGCTGCGCTTGCTGAGATCGATGTTCATGGGAAAGCTCCGAAAGAGGGGGAATGGATGTCTGACCCACTCATCGTCGGGGCTGGCAGGGTGTGGATCAATCGCCCTTCAGGCAAAAGACTCTCGCTTCTACGCCAACAACCGCGTCGGTCAGGCGCGGGCGACGTCGTAGCGGGTCTCGCCCTGCGGTACGCCGTGGGGGCCGAACCGGCGCTCCGCGATCACCGCGCTATCGTCGTGATCGACCAGGATGACCGTGCTGGCGCGGGTGCCATAGGTCTCACCGACGATGAAGGCGCTGGAAAGGAATCGCTCGCGTTCGATGCCGACGCCTGTATCGGGGAGGACATCGTCCGGCCACGCACCCTGGTCGGCAACCAGTTGGAATAGCGCATCGACATCGGTCTCCGTGTCGTTGGCCACCCAGGTCGTGAGGTGCTCGACCAGGGCCTGCGTCTTCGGCCAGGGGGCGTTGAAGTCCGCATTACTCAGGCCGTGCACGCCCGGCTCGACCCGCTGCGCCCGGGCGTTCGGATGATTGCCCAGGTAATAGGCATCGTCGTGGTCGAAGGTCAGCAGGTTGAAGGGGCGGTAGCCTTTGGCGCTGGACATCAGTTCGATCGCGTGGGCGCGGGCTGGCACGTTGGAGCCGAGGTAGTCCGCCACCAACAGCCCACGCGACAGCCCGCTGTGGTCCGCCGTCATGTCGCGCACGTTGGTGATGACGCTGACGCGGCCATGCGGCGCCACGCCTGCCCAGGTGCCACCGGCTTCGAGATCGCGCCCGGCGATCACATCGGGTGCTTCAACCCACGGGGCGAGCGGCTCCGTCGGACGCGCGTGGAACTCGTCGCGATTGCCGACAAGCACCAGCCGCCAGCGCGGATGGACATGCCAGGCGAAGGCGATCAGGCACATGGGTGGGGAGTGGCCCGGAGGAGCATGGACCTATTGTGCCCTACCCGCTGCCGCAAGGTTTTGCAGAAACGGCTCGGCCTCCGGGCGGTCGATCAGACCGCCACCTTCAACGCCAGCTTCGCATTCGCCAGCATCAGCGCGATCGACCCGGCCGCTTCACGTCCGTCATAGACGGCGCGCACCACGAGGTCGGCGCCACGCACATTATCGCCACCGGCAAAGATGCGCGGATTGCTGGTCTGCAAGGGCAAGCGACCCTCGCCACCGGCGACGATGCGACCACTGCGATCGCGCTCCACACCGAAGGTATCGCACCAGTCAGGCGGGCTCGGCTGGAAGCCGAAGGCCTGGATCACCACGTCGGCACGCAGGTCGGTTTCGCTGCCTTCGACGTTGCGTGGACGCGGGCGTCCATCGCCATCGTCGACAAGCTGTGTCTCGACCACGCGAACCGCGGTGACCTTGCCGCCTTCGCCGACCAGCGCGATGGGCTGCTGCTGGAACAGGAAGCGCACGCCTTCCTCACGGCTGTAACCCACTTCGCGCCGCGAGCCGGGCATGCTGGATTCGTCGCGACGATAAACGCAGGTGACCGAAGCGGCGCCGAGGCGGATCGCCGTGCGATTGCAGTCCATGCCGGTGTCGCCGCCGCCGAGTACGACGACATGTTTCCCGGCAAGGTCATAGCCCGGTGCCGGTTCTTCGTCGCGCAGCAGGCGTTCGACATTGGCAATGAGGAAGGGCAGCGCATCGTGCACGCCGCCGAGGTCGCGCCCCTCGAGCTGGCCATCGACATAGGTGTAGGCACCCGTGCCGACGAACACGGCATCGTAGTCGGCGAGCAATTCGTCAAAGGCGATGTCCCGGCCGATCTCTACGCCGAGATGGAAACGCACGCCCATGCCCTCGAGCACCATGCGCCGCGTGCGCACGACGGATTTGTCCAGCTTGAAGGGCGGGATACCGAAGGTGAGCAGGCCACCAATTTCGTGCTGGCTGTCGTAGACATCCGCAGCGATACCCGCACGGCGCAAACGGTCGGCACAGGACAGGCCCGCCGGACCGGCACCCACGATGGCGACGCGCTGACCGGTTTCGCGGACGCGCGAAAGATCAGGACGCCAGCCCTGGCGAATCGCTTCGTCAGTGACCCATTTTTCAACGCTGCCGATCGTTACAGCACCGAAATCACCCTGCTCCAGCGTGCACGCGCCTTCGCACAGACGATCCTGCGGGCATACGCGGCCGCAGATCTCGGGCAGCGGGTTGGTTTCGTGCATGAGCGTCGCGGCTTCGAACAGGCGGCCGTCCTGGACCAGCTTCAACCAGTTCGGAATGTAGTTGTGCACCGGACAGGCGTGCTCGCAATACGGGTTGCCGCAATCGATGCAGCGCTCCGATTGCGAGGCGGCCTCCGACGGCGCGAACTCACCGGAGATTTCGCCGTAGCCGAGTACGCGTACCGCCACGGGCACGGTGCGCGGTGTCTGCCGGGGTACCTCGAGGAAACGGAAGTCCTTCGCGCTCATGCGGCACTCCGGAGTTCTTCGGCCAGGGCATCGAGGCTGGCGGCTTTCGGTTTCACCAGCCAGAAGCGCTGCAGCAGGCCGCGGAAATCGCCAAGGACCTTGCGCCCCCACGCGGAGTCGGTGAGTTCGGCGTGGCGGGCGATGAGCTGGCGCAGGTGCTGCATGTAATGTTCCATGCCTTCGTGCGAAATGCGCACGATGTCGACGAGTTCGTGGTTGTAGCAGTCGACGAAGTTGCGCTCGGTGTCGAGCACATAAGCGAAGCCACCCGTCATGCCGGCGCCGAAGTTGAGACCGGTGCGACCCAGCACCGCGACGACGCCGCCGGTCATGTACTCGCAGCAATGATCGCCTGCGCCTTCGACGACAGCCAGCGCACCGGAGTTGCGCACGGCGAAACGTTCACCGGCCTGCCCGGCGGCAAACAGCTCGCCGCCGGTAGCGCCATAGAGGCAGGTATTGCCGATGATCGACGCTTCCTGGCTGGCGAACGGTGAGTCCGCCGGTGGCCGGATGATGAGACGACCACCGGCCATCCCCTTGCCCACACCATCGTTGGCTTCGCCCGTCAGGTCGATATGCACGCCGGATGCGTTCCATGCACCGAGGCTCTGGCCGGCCGAACCGGTCAGGTGCAGGTGAACCGGCTTCTCGACCATGCCGACATCGCCCCAGCGACGCGCAACGTCCCCGGAAAGGCGTGCGCCGATGGCGCGGTCCGTGTTCGCGATGTCGTAGCGAAATGTGCCGCCGAGCGCGTCGGCGACCACGGCACGCGTATCGGCCGAGATGCGGCTGGCCAGCGTGGCGGGATCGCGCATGGGATTACGTGCGAACGTGCAGGCGAAGTCGACCTTCTCGCCCATGCCGTCCTCGGCGATGAGAGGCGAGAGGTCGAGGCGGTCCTGTACGGCCGTCACGCCATCGCGCTGCTCGAGGCGGCCACTCTGGCCGACGAGTTCTTCAAGCGTGCGCACGCCCAGGCGCGCGAGATGGCGACGCACGTCTTCCGCGACGAAGCGGAAGTAGTTCATCACCATGTCCGGCAAGCCGAGGAAGTGCTTCTGACGCAGCACGGGGTGCTGCGTCGCGACGCCGGTGGCGCAGTTGTTGAGATGGCAGATACGCAGGTACTTGCAGCCCAGCGCCACCATCGGGCCCGTGCCGAAGCCGAAGCTCTCCGCACCGAGCATGGCCGCCTTGATCACGTCCAGGCCGGTCTTGAGCCCGCCATCGGTTTGCAGGCGAACACGTCCACGCAGGTCGTTGAGGCGCAGCGTCTGTTGTGTTTCGGCGAGACCGAGTTCCCACGGCGTGCCGGCATATTTGATGGAGGTGAGCGGGCTTGCACCCGTGCCACCGTCGTGGCCCGACACCGTGATCAGGTCCGCGCCGGCCTTCACGACACCGGCGGCGACGGTACCCACACCCGCGTGCGAGACGAGTTTCACCGAGATGAGTGCTTTCGGGTTCACTTCCTTGAGGTCGTGAATGAGCTGGGCAAGATCTTCGATGGAATAGATGTCGTGATGTGGCGGCGGTGAAATCAGGCCGATACCCGGCTTGGCGTAACGCAGGCGGGCGATGGTCGCGTCCACCTTGTGGCCGGGCAGCTGACCGCCCTCGCCCGGCTTGGCGCCCTGGGCGATCTTGATCTGCAGCACTTCGGCATTGACCAGGTAGGTCGGCGTCACCCCGAAGCGACCCGAGGCAACCTGCTTGATCTTCGACGCGCGGTCGGTGCCGTAACGGGCGGGATCTTCACCACCCTCGCCGGAATTGCTGCGCGCACCGAGACGATTCATCGCGATGGCGAGCGCTTCATGCGCCTCCGGCGACAAGGCGCCCAGCGACATACCGGCCGAGTCGAAGCGCTTGAGGATACTTTCCACCGGCTCGACCTCGTCGAGCGGGACAGGTGTACCTTCACGTGGCACGAGCAAGTCGCGCAACGCCGAGGGCGGACGCGCATCCACGTAGTGCGCGTACTTCGCATAGTCGTCCCAGTCACCCGTGCGCACCGCCACTTGCAGGCTGGCGATCACGTCCGGGTTGTACATGTGGAACTCGCCGCCATGCACGTATTTGAACAGCCCGCCTGCGCGAAGCGCGTGCGCTTCATCCCAGGCTTCGGCGGCAAGAAGGCGCTGCTCTTTCTCGAGATCGTCGAAGGTCGAACCGCCGATGCGCGACGGCGTGCCGGGGAAGCAGATATCCACGACGTCGCGCGACAGGCCGACGATCTCGAAAAGCTGCGCACCGCGGTAGCCCGCGACGGTGGAGATACCCATCTTCGAGAGGATCTTCAGCAGGCCCTTGCGGATGCCGCGACGGTAGTTGCGACCGATCTCCCGCGGCGCGCCTTCGCCGTTGCGGATGTGTCCGCTGCGGCCCATGTCGAACAGGCTCTGATAGGCCAGCCAGGGATAGATCGCCGTGGCGCCGAAGCCGAGCAGGCAGGCGAAGTGGTGAGGGTCGCGCGGCGTCGCCGTCTCGACCATGATGTTGCATTGACATCGCAGGCCACGATCGACCAGACGCGCATGCACGGCACCCGTCGCCAGCAGCGAGTGGATCGGCAGCAGGTCGCGACGGGGATAGCGGTCGCTCAGGAAGACGATCTTCACGCCGCCGCGCACGGCCGTTTCGACGGCGTCGCAGATACGCAGAAGCGCCTGTTCCAGCGTCTCGTCGGCGCCGTACATCAGGTCGAAACGCGGCGTGTCCGCATACTCCGCGTTCGCGAGGATCTGGCGCAGCTTGCGCTGCGAAAGGATCGGTGAATTGAGCAGGATCTGCTTCGCGTTCTCGGGACCGAGATCGAAAATGTTCCGCTCCTGCCCGATCTGGGTCACGAGCGACATGACCAGGCGCTCGCGCAGGGGGTCGATCGGCGGGTTGGTCACCTGCGCGAAGCCCTGGCGGAAACGATCGAACAACGGACGGATCTGTCGCGACAGCACGGCCATCGGCGTGTCGTCGCCCATGGAGCCGGTGGCTTCCGCTTCGGTCTCGGCGAGCACCTTCAGCACCGACTCGCATTCTTCGCGCGAGAGGCCGAAGAGCTTCTGGTAGCGACGCAGCTCCTCGGCAGGCAGCGGCTCGGCGGCGAGACTGGGATCGATGAGATCGGATTCCAGATAGGTGACACCATCGCGCAGCCAGTCGCGGAACGGCGCGCGCTGGCGATTGATCGCATCGATGTCGGCATCACGCAGGAGTCGGTGCTCGCGAAAATCCACGGCGATCATCTCGCCCGGCGCAAGGCGTCCCTTGGCAACGATGCGAGCCGACGGGACATCCCACAGGCCCGCTTCTGAAGCGACGATGAGATGGTTGTCGTCGGAGAGTGCCCAACGCGCCGGACGCAAGCCGTTGCGGTCGAGCGTGCAGGCGGCATAGCGGCCGTCGCACATGACCAGGCCCGCCGGGCCATCCCATGGCTCGCTGTGCAGCGCGTAGTACTCATAGAACGCGGCGAGGTCTTCGTCGATGTCTTCGCGCGCCGAATACGCCGGCGGCACGAGCACGCGCATCGCCGTGAGCAGGTCCATGCCGCCCATGAGCAGCACTTCGAGTGCGTTATCGAGGCTCTCAGAGTCCGAGCCGCTCTGCCGCACCAGCGGACCGATGTCCGAGAGGTCGACCAGCTCAGAACGCATGACGGACGTGCGGGCCTGCATCCAGCGACGATTCGCGCGGATGGTGTTGATTTCGCCGTTATGCGCGAGCAGGCGGAACGGCTGCGCAAGGCGCCACTGCGGCGAGGTATTGGTCGAGAAGCGCTGGTGGAAGACCACGGCGTCGGCAACGAGCGCCGGGTGCTTCAGGTCGGGGTAGACATCCCGCAGGTGCCCGGGAGCGGCCATGGCCTTGTAACCGACGACCTCGCCCGAAAGCGACACCACGTAGAACTGCGTGTCGCCGGCAAGCGCGAGCTCCGCACGACGACGCGCGTGGAATAGCTTAGCTTCGAACTGCGCCGTCGTGAGGTCGCCCGGTGCATCGACGAAAATCTGCCGTACGCGCGGCATGGACGAGGCCGCTAGCGGTCCGCAGGCCGCCGTATCGACGGCGACATCGCGCCAGCCGGCCACGTGAAGATTCACGGAGGCGAGTTCGGCCTCGAGTATGCCGGCAGCACTGCCGTCGCCTTCGGGATCGAGAAAGACAACGCCGGCAGCGAAGTGCGTAGCCAGCGTGATGCCGGATTCCCGCGCGAGCGCGCGCAGCCATTCCACCGGCCGGCGAATCAGTACGCCGCACCCGTCGCCGCTGATGCCGTCCGCGTTCACACCGCCGCGATGCGAAAGTTTGGCGAGTGCCGAAAAGGCGGTATCGACCAGTGCCGAACTGGCATGGCCGTCTATCTGCGCAACGATGCCGAAGCCGCAGCTGTCGTGTTCGAACGCCTCGTCGTAGAGGCGCGGAGTGCCTTGCTTCACCATCCGCCTCCTGGGGCATAAGGTTGTGCTGGGAAATCTGGCGAGCACGTGGCCCCGCGACCTGGAACGGTCGACCATCACGTGCACGCGAAGGGGCTTGCGGCCCACTTTAGTCATATTTGTCGCGCTGCGTCAAAGCGTTCAGACGTCCAAACGGAAAGCGAACGGAATTCTTACGTCGCGTGTGCCGAGACCACTTCGTGGAAACGGGCTACGGGGCGGGTTGAGGGCCATACCAGCCATCGCCGATGAATCGGCTCCTGCCAAGCCACGGCGAGGCCAGCAACCCGACGAATGGGCCGGACCGGGCCCTGCCCCGTACGAGCCGATTCATCGGCGAACCGCCGGCAGGCGGCCCCACCACCGTATAGGTAATAATCGCCGGATGCGCCCACTCCCTCGCCTCCCCCTCCTCCTGACCCTCATCCTGCTCGCCACGGCTCCCTTACCGCCCGCCTTCGCTGCACAGGACGCCAAGACCCGGTCCGAGCAGGACGACGCCCGGCAGAAGCTCGACGGGGTGCGCAAGGAGATCGAGGGCCTGACCAAGGACCAGCGGGACACCGCCAACGCCCGGGACAGCGCGAATGCCGCCCTGGCCAGGCAGGCCGAGCAGGTCTCGGCCGCAGCCAAGGCCGTTCGTGAAACGGATACGGAGCTGGAAGCGCGCAAGCGCGACCTCGCCCAACTGAACGACCAACGGGCCGGGATGCAGGCCGGCCTCGACCAGCAGAAGGGCGCCCTGAGCGACCTGCTCCGGGCCACGTACACCCTCGGCCGCGGATCCGACCTCCAACTCCTTCTCGGCGACGAAGACGTCAACCGCATTTCCCGCGCCCTCGCCTACTCCCGCTACTTCCAGGAGAACCGGGTCGAGCGCATCCGTGGCCTGCTCGCGGATCTTTCCCGCCTGCAGGAGGTCGAAACCGCCATCACCGCCGAGCAGGACAAGCTCGAGGCGACCCGGGCCGAACGCGAAAAGCGCACCGGCGAACTGGAAAGGCAACGCAGCGAGCAACAGAAACTGGTGGTCGAGGCGGATTCCAAATACAAGGACCAGGCCCAGCGCATCGCCGCGCTCAAGCAGAACGAGCAGGACATGAATGCCCTGGTCGCCCGGCTGCAGAAGGTGATCGACGAAGCGGCCAAGGCCGCCGAGCCCGCTCCCACGCCGAAGGGCGCGCCTGCCGCCGCACCCATGGGCAACCTTCGCGGCAACCTGCCCTGGCCGACCAACGGTCCGGTGCACGCCTACGGCAGCGGTGTGATCATCGTCGCGGCGCGCGGCAGCGAAGTGAAGGCCGTAGCGCGTGGCCGCGTCGTCTTCGCGAACTTCCTGCGCGGCTACGGCATGATGATCATCGTGAACCACGGCAACGGCTTCATGAGTATGTACGGCAACAACGAAACGCTGCTGCACGGCGTGGGCGACATGGTCGAGGCTGGCGAAACCGTCGGTACGGCCGCGGCGCCCGCCGGTGACAACGGCGCCTATTTCGAGCTGCGCCAGGGTGGCAAGCCCATCGATGCGCGCGGCTGGCTCGGTAAACGGCATTGACCCCGGAGACAGGCATGCGCCAGCACCCCCTTCGTTTCGCCCTCGCGCTTGCCCTCGGCACCGTGGTGGCGATACCCGCCGCCCAGGCCCAGCAAAAGCCACTCAAACAACCCGATGCTCCTGCAGCGTCCTCGACATCCGCAGCGGCGGTGGCCGCCCAAGCGGACGACACCGTCGACCTGGACGACATCCGCAACTTCACGCGGGTCTACCAGATCGTGCGCCAGGCGTACGTCGAGAAGCTCGACAACAAGACCATCATGAAGGCCGCGATCAGCGGCATGTTGCAGAATCTGGACCCGCACAGCGAGTACCTGGACAAGGAAGGCCTCGACGAACTCGACGAGGACACCACCGGTCAGTACGGCGGCCTCGGCATCGAGGTGCTCCAGGTGGACGGCAACCTGAAGATCGTCTCGCCGATCGACGACACGCCCGCCTCTCGCGCCGGCATCAAGCCCGGCGACACGATCCTCAAGGTCGATGGCATGGTCGTCGACAGCCAGAACATCGACGAAGCGTTCAAGAAGCTTCGCGGCGACCCCGGCAGCAAGATCACCCTCACCATCCTGCATGAGAAGTCGGACAAGCCGATCGACATGCCGCTGGTGCGCGAGCGCATCGCCGTCACCAGCGTGAAGGTGCGCCAGCTCGATCCGGGCTACGTCTATATTCGCCTGAGCCAGTTCCAGGAAGACACGGCGACGGACATGGACAAGAAGCTCGCCGACTTCATCAAGAAGAACGGCGCACCCCGAGGCGCCGTTCTCGACCTCCGCTCGAATCCGGGCGGCCTGCTCACCACCGCCGTCGCGGTGGCGGACGCGTTCCTCGACTCCGGCGTCATCGTGACGACGAAGGGTCGCCTGCAGGACGCGAACCTCAACTTCGACGCGCACCCTGGCGACCTGCTCAAGGGCGCACCGATGGTGATCCTCACCGACAACGGCACGGCTTCCGCAGCGGAGATCGTTTCCGGCGCACTGAAAGACAACCATCGTGCACTGATCATGGGCCGTCGCACCTTCGGCAAAGGCGTGGTGCAGACCGTGCTGCCGCTGGATCAGGATCATGCCGTCAAGATCACTACAGCGCGTTACTACACGCCCAACGGTACATCCATCCAGGCCGAAGGAATCAAGCCGGATATTCCGCTTGCCGATCTTGCGGTGAACAAGAGCGACACGGCGCCGCAGCTGATTGGTTCGGAGGCGGACCTGCCGAATCATCTCGTTAACGAGAAGGCTGCCAAGGACGACAAGAACGCATCCGACGACGACGGCAAGCTGGCCATCGAGGATTACGCGTTGTCGCAGGCGTTGAATGTGTTGAAAGGAATGGCGCTGAATCGGCAGGCGGGCAGCAAGTAGCGGTGTGCGCTCGCCTTTCCCAGTTGCGCCTACATCCAAGGGGATATGGCTTTGGATGACCAATGCACGACAAGCTGGAGGCGGGCTACTTTCCCGGCTAGCCCCTTGAGACGGAAGTCATGCATTCGCTAAAGGAGTAACACACCATGGGTGCGAGTAAACAAGATATTCAGACCCTGATTGTCGAACTTGCGATCAGCAAGCATCTCGATCTCGATGTCGAAGACAACGATAAAGTTAGCGAGACCATCACAGCCGATACGAACCTGATGGACTATCAAAGCGACAGCAGGGCACTCAAGATTATTGCCGCCGAGCTCACTGAGCGTTACAACGCGTCACTACCCAAGGACATGAGGACGAAGGGGACGATCGCGGAGCTTGCCGCTTATATCTACGAGAACAAGGAACAAGGCTAGCCCGGCTCGCGCGGCGACCGCATGACCGACCACACCAGGGTCGGTCATGCGAAGCAAACCCCACACAAAGCGAAAGGATTCGCCATGCCTGCGTCCACTCCCCTCACCAACCTCCCGGCGCCCCATCCATTCGCCGCCGACTACCCAAGCCTTTTCGGCGATCAGGGTATCGATCTCTGCCCGGATGAAGCGCTGGAAAGCCGCCTCGGCCCTTTCGCCTACGCGGATGCACTCCTGGTGATGGTGCGCAGACTTGAAGCGAAGGTCGGCAGCCCGCTTTCGAGCCCTCTGGCAAGCCGACGTGCTGATATACCCGACCTGCTCCTGGACGAGCCGGCACTGAACCGGCGTGTGCCCCGCCTCAACCTGGCCATCGAATGCCTCGAAGCCATGGTGACGTCCACCGATAGCGACCATCGAAAGGCAGCAGCCGTGCTGGCGGCCGCGACATCGCCGGTACACCTGCCCTTCGACCGCGCCTGGGCGCTGGTGATCCAGGTGCTACGAAGCAAACGCCAGCACCCTTGGCAATTGCTGCGCCAGACCGACGAGGACTATCCCAATTTTTCCCATCGGACGGTCGTCAACGCCTCCATGCGTAACGCGCTTACCCTCTGCACAGGGCTCGCGCCGGCGCAACTCAGGGCGCTACAGCTAGCTCAGCCGCTGACCGACCGTGCATTGTGGACGGGCCTGGGGTGGCCGGCGAACAGCACAGTGGCAGACCTTGCTGATACGGCAACGTTTCTGAAACTGACTGGTCTGAACCGCAAACGCCTTCGGCAGTTGCTTGCCGTCAACGGCGTCGCCAAGGCTCCGGACGCCGGTAGCTACACCTCGGTAACAGTCAGCACGGAGGGTAAACCCGACGGACAAGCCGATAGCAGCGCTTTCGGCGCGCGCTTCGTCAACGACGGCAGGACGCCGGCGCTAGGCCTCAGTGCAGACGAGAAGGCAGGAGGGGGCACACGCATCAAGAACCTCAGCACCGGGCATATCCATCGCATCGAAGCGATGCTCCGCCTGCATAACGGAACCGGTTTGCCCTTTGCGGCGCTCGATCGTCTTCTCCAGGCCATCTTCGGCGCCCAGCGCGTCGACGAGAATTTCCAGATCGACGTCCATGCCTTGCGCGCCCTGGGCCTCTACTGCCATCTCCGCGACAGCCGCCGGGTGGACCTGGACGCCTACGGAGCCGTCCTGCATGAAATATCCCCCTACGCCACCGGACGCGATACGTCTTACTACGACAAACTGTTTCGTCCCGGCGCTGGCTGCAGCGACCTTGCCGGTTCGGCTACACGACTCACCATGGACGGCGAGCCGTTCGTCAATGCCAGCAGCGATCCGACGATGCAGCGCCTTTGCGCCGGCTTGGCTATCGGTGTCGACACGCTCTCAGACATGCTCAGATGGGCGACCAAGGCGAGGAAGATCCTGGCCCCCGTCCGTAACCTGTCACTCATCTCCGCCTGCCACCGCATGGTCGTCGTGCCACGCTGGCTTGGCCTGAACGAAAAGGAAGGTCTGGCGCTGCTGCGTCTGTTCAAGCAGACGCACCCCGGCTTGTTTGCCCAGCTCGCCGGGGAGCCGAGGCTCTCCCGCGGGAACACCGACGAGACGCTCGATATCGTCGATGCGATCGTCACCCTGATCAACCTGTCCGACTGGCTTCGTCAGCTTCGTCAGCTTGGCGGGCGTGGTGGGAACCACCTCGACGCCACATCGCTCACCACGGCACTGAGCCATGAAACGATTCAGGCGACCGACCTGATTCGTCGCATTCCCGAGATGTCCCTCCTGGCGCATACCGCAACGAATAGCCGCCTGCAAGACGCCTTCCTCGAGATGCCCTTTGCAGAAGATGCCAAACGCCCCCCGACCGAAGTGCTGTCATCACTGATCGATAGCGGTGGCATGTTCAAGGACACCGTGTTCGACATGGACGGCGACACGCTGGACATGATGATTGACTCGGCGCTCGAGCCGTCGACGGATACCACCGATGTTGACCGGGTAACGATAAGAGAGAAGTTCGAGCGAACCAAGGTGCGCGTCGCGCAATGCCTCGCCCCGTTGCTCGAGGGCCAACGTGGCCTGCTAGGAGACGTCCTCAAGTCCTTGCTTCCCGACATCGCCGACCCGCTTCTGCGCGCCGCGCTGGCCCGGTGGGCTGGCGCCACGCCCACCGCGGTGGTGGGACTGCTACGGAACAGACACTCGCCCGAAGAAGGCGCCCTCGCGTGGGTGGGGACGCTAGCCCGGCAGGCGAAGCTAGCCTGCCTTCTGAACGTCGACGCGCCGACGATCGATGCGATCCGTTCACATCGCGAGCGCTTCGACCTGCGCCCGTCC
The DNA here is from genome assembly GCF_056401735.1 of Luteibacter sp. P4_D7_3. NCBI lineage: Bacteria > Pseudomonadati > Pseudomonadota > Gammaproteobacteria > Lysobacterales > Rhodanobacteraceae > Luteibacter > Luteibacter sp. P4_D7_3. Next base: position 25,996 of record NZ_JBFUIT010000007.1, on the reverse strand, counting down.
GATACCCAGAACCCTGGCTTGATTCTCGCTTATCGCCTCGCAGAATGGGACGCCACGATAAGCAACGTCGTCGCTCGCTCCGGCCTCGATCCAGAGCCAGCCCGCGACGAACTGCTCGCTTACCTGGCAACCGCCCGCGACACGACCAACGGCGATCCCACCGCGCGCCTGGCCACGCTCTTGCGCGTCGACATATCCTCCGTGGCGGCGGTCGCGGCTAACCTCGGCGACAAAACCGCAGGAAGCCTGACCACCAGCAGCCAAATCGGGTGGCTACTTCGCCTGCAGGCACTCGCCGAACGAACGACGATATCCGTCGGTGCGTTGCTCGCGCTCGCTCGTCTTGAACCGCAAAGTTCCACCGACGACGTGGAGGCTGCCGGTCAGCTGTTGCTCGCCACCTGCGAGGCCGCCGAGCGCGACGCCATCGTGGGAGCGCATAACAAAGCGTGGTGCGATGCCATGGTCGCCTGGACCCTACCGCGAGCGACCGACATAGACGGCCGGAAGTTCGCCAACACGAATGAACTTTCCACGTGGCTTCTGACCGATCTGGAGGTTGGCCCCGAACCCGAAACGACGCGACTGGCCGCCGCCATCGACAGCCTCCAGCTGTATATCCACCGTTTGCTCAGCGGTCTCGAGAAACACGTGAATCCTGACGCGGATATCAAACAAGAGAACCAGAAATGGAGTAGCTATCACTCCCGCTATGTCGACTGGCGGCGAGATAGAGACCGCCGGGCCTACCCGGAGAACTACATCCACCCGGCAAACCGCGAGCGCAAGACCAGCGCCTTCTTCGATCTGGAGACCCAACTGGCCCAGGGCCAGGCACGCCCCACCGACATCGACACCACGTTGCTGGCCTACCTCGCCGATTTCGAACAGGTCAGCAACACCCAGATTATCTCCGCCTATCACGACGGCACCGACCCATCCAAAGACGAACTTCACCTGATCGGCCGCAGGAATATCGAGCCTTACGACTATTTCTGGCAATCCGGTCGAATGGATGTCAAGGCGAACGACGAGCAGACCGGCATGCTCGCCTGGAGCGGCTGGAAGAAGATCGAACTGCCGATCAACGGCACGCTGACGCGCACCAAGATTGCCAAACGCTCCGTGAAGGAGCTCGAAGCAGCGTTGAAGACCAAGATCGAAGGTAGCGACCAGAAAGCCGCCCGTGCCGCGACAGCCGCACTGACCGTCGCCCGCTACGACGAGGACGATTCGCGGGACAGCATCGAGACCATTCGGCCGCTTATCATCGACGGTCGTAAATATATCGTCTGGGTGGAGCGAGACAGTACCGCACTCTCCTTCGACAACGAGACCACGGTCAGCCCGTACTACGCGTTACGCGTGTGCTACAGCTACCTGGACACCAACGGCAACTGGAGCGCGTCGAACACCCTGCTGACGCTGGATGGGCGGACTGAGGGTAAACGAACGAAGCCGGAAGGGTTGGCTTCCGAACCGGCGAAAGTAGTCAATCTGCCCGAAAGCAAGCTGTTCACCCGCAGCTTTCAGCCCGGCCTCATCGTCATGGAGAACCGCAAGGGCCAACGCGAGGCCGATCCCTATCTGGTGGCCATGCTGTTCGACAGCGCAAGTGGGGCGACACCGGAAGACACAAGCAAGTGGACAGCCGGAAAGGATTACTTCCTCGCCGTCCGTGACTTGCTCCTGATCGACGAGAAATTTCTGGACGGAGACAAAACCGGCAGCACGCTGGAGAAGCAACTCGTTCGCAACTGGTACAGCCTCTTCCGGGATCCGCGTGTGGTGCAGCATCCCTATATCGGCGCGAAGTACGAATTGAAGGCCCGGGACGGCGAACGTGCCACCGAGCCCGCAAAGGCCAGAATCGATGCGCTGAACGAAAAACTGCGAATGGGAAGCCAGCACAGTATCGGCCTAACCGCTGCACTCACGAGAGACGGAACACACATCGAGATCGCCGGTACTTTCGGCGGCGTATGGTCGCCGAAAGCGGGACCGCGAGGAGAGGTCAGAACCGTCGACGACATCGACCTTATCACCATCGATCACGTCATCGCTATCAACAAGTTCGTTGTATGGGAGGGAGGGACGAACCACGCCGCAGGCGAATCCGCAGTCGCCGAATGCGTTCTTCGGGCGTCCATCACGTCCGAATCGTGGGACAGCGAGAAAATCCAGTTCGAAAGCATCGACCTCAATATCCTAAAGAAGGAAGAGTTGAAGAGGTACCAGCGTAAGAACGAAGATATGTCGTCTCTCGTGATACGCATCATCGAGCACATGATGCCGACACTCGACGTGAAGGCAAAATCACTTCAGATAAAGACAACACTCTCCGATTTGATCGAGAAGAGAAAGTTACCAGCGCAGGTAAAAGCCTTCTGGGTAGAAGAATCCGAAACAACTTTCTTGACGTTCCAATCCCCGGGATTTACCGAGTTCGACATCCCCTGCGTGCTCAGCGGCGCCCTACTGGAGGAATGCCCCATCTCGATGAAGGCCGAACTCATCCGGGTCGGCAACACGCCATTTTCCGGCGAGACAGCGTCCGATGAAGCCGCCCTGGCGGATCTGAAAAAAAGATACCCGACCATTCCGTCGAAGGTGACAGAAACCCTGCACACGCTGGCAACGACGAACCGCGCCACCCTGCGCGCATGGCTACCGTCACTCACCGAGACCTGGCGCATCCCTGCGGGCAATTACTACAAGGCGCTGCGCAAGGAGAAGATTGAATTCGGCACCTCGAACGAACTCGCGCTCTCAGGCGCGTTACCGTTCCTGCAGGCCATGCATGCGACCCGCCGGCGAGAGCTGCATGACGCCTTCATCGATCTCCTGGTCGGTCAGTTGGGCGCCTCGCTTCCCGACACCACGCGCGCGGCATTGCCTGCCGAGATTCGCACCGCGCTTGTCCGCTTCGCCGCCAGCGAACAGCCCCGATATCGTGAACTCATGGCGGACCTGGAGAAACTCGTCGGTGGCAATAGCGCCGGTGTGGTTATCAAGACCGAGCTATGGGCTGCTCACACTCGCGGAACCAAGCGTATCGCGGCGAGCATTCCGGTGAATACCGACGAGACCGATTACACGTTTCGCCTGGTCCTCAGCGCTACGGACGATCCGACGACAAGTCCCCCCGGCGACGCTTACCAGGAGTGGATCCGTCTCACCGCGCCGCACACGCTCGCCAACCTCACCGAGGCGGACACCCTGACGGCGGACGACCGCGTACGCACCGCTCGTATCCGCCGCAACCGCGCGCAGGCGCAATACCTTGACCTCGACGAGTCCAACCTACCGCCGATTCGCCTGAACACCCTGTTCGGCAAGCAGCTCGTCGCCCGCGCGACGCGCTCGGTGGACGCCGCGCTGTCGATCGATGCGCAGACATTGCCCGAACCCGCGCTGCGTGCCGGCGGCAGTGGTGGATTCGTGGACTTCCGCGGTGCCAACGGCCTGTACTTCTGGGAACTGTTCTTTCACGTGCCCTGGCTGGTGGCCTGGAGCCTGCGCGAAAAAGGCCATTACGCGGAGGCATGGCACTGGTGCAGCCGCTATCTGTTCGATCCCTACCGAGGGAGCGCGAACGAAACGACGGCGCCGATCCCTTTCTGGAACTGCCTGCCGCTCATCTACCCCCTTGATGGGGCTCGCAACACGGGTGACGCACCGGAGTTGGCGGGTTACGCGAATGCCATTCACTTCCGTAAGGCCATCCACGCGTTCCTGGTCGACCTGTGGCGGAAGGAAGGCGACGAACAGTTCCGGCGGCTGACTCCCGACACCCTGCGTGACGCGAACCTTTGCTACCAGAAGGCGCTGCAGCTCATCGGCACGCTACAGGAACCCGCCGAAACGCGTCCCTGGACACCGATCAAGCTGGGCGTGGTTGCGCGTGACCTGTTCGTCCAGCCGGTCGATCAGGCATTGCTGCGTCGTCGCGCGCTGTTACTGGCCCGACTCGAGAATCTCCGCCATGGGCGCACCATCGACGGTGTGCTCATTCCCTATCTGGGTTACGGCGACGAAGATGCGGAAGACGGATGGAGTGGCGGTCGTCGCGGATCGGCGAGTGGCCTGCGCTTACTATCGCTCCACACCATGCCGGCTTACCGCTTTCGTGACGTGATAACCATGGCGCTGTCTGCGGTGGAACGCCTTACCGATCTGGGCAGATACCTGTTCCGAATCTATGAACATGAAGCCGATAACGCGCTGGAAGTGGAACAGCTGAAGAACCTGGTGGCGCTTGCCGATTTCGATATATCGCTGAAGCGACGGGCGGTCGAAACCGCCAGACGCGAACGCAACACCCTGCAGTTGAGCCAACAGGCCATAGAGACGCGGATTCAGTATCTGACGGGGCAGCTTGCGTTCACCCGCAGCGCGATCGAGATCGCCGGCACGACGACGGCGGCTGCTGGTGTCGCCCTGCAGCTCGCGCGCTTGCCGACCTTCGCTACAGAAGGCGTGCTGGCATCGTTACCGAATATCTTCGGCTTGTCCTTCGGTGGTAGCGAGCCCGAGGGAGCACCCCAGGCGATCGGCGATGCGCTAGACGCCGCCTCCGAAGCCAGCCGCCTGCTTGCCGAAGACCTCCGGGTCGAAGCAGCCTACGAACGCCGTAACCAGGAGTGGACGCACGAAAAGGCTCAGGCTGAACACGACCTCGCCATCCTCGCCTCGCAGATGGAGGAACAGACCTCTCGCGCAGATTCGGCGACGATCGAACTCAACGAAGCGATCATGCGACGCAATGCGTTGCGTAGCGAATTCGAGGTGCAAACCACGGGGTTCGCCACCGCATCCACCTACACCTGGATGCTGGGTCGCCTCGGCGAGCTGTTCGCCTCGACCTACCAGTCCGTCTTCGACCTCTGTCTGGATGCTCAGGCCAGCTATCGTCTTGAGACCGGCGACTTCGATAGCCGGCACATACGGCTCACCGCATGGGAAGGCGCACAGCGCGGCATGTTCGCCGGCGAGGCTCTGCAGAACGATCTTCACGTCATGCAGGGCGCCTTCCTACGGCGCCACGTGCGGCGCCTGGGCATTCACAAGACGATTTCGCTCAAGACCCTGTTGGGCGATGAGAAATGGAACGCCGCACTGGTCACAGGAAAGCTATCTTTCGATTTGACCGAAGCGTTATTCGACAAGGACTTTCCCGGTCACTACCTTCGCCAGATACGATACCTCGCGGTCGTGTTGGTGCCGGCGGAGGGTAGCCCCAAGGTGCCCACTCCGAAGCTGAACGCCGATACGGAGATCCGCGCCGTACTCACGCAAACGTCCAGCGCGCTTCTGTATCGAGCCGATCCCATGGGCGTGGAATCGCTTTACGACCCAACCAAAGGTAGTGCGGAAGCCGTCCTGCGCGACCTGCGTGGCGACCAGCAGATGGTGCTCTCGCACGCGTCGCCCCGACCGGGCGCCGACCCACTGGAAACCATCGCGCTGCGCAACGAATTCGCGGATGGACGCTACGGCTTGTTCGAAGGTGCCGGCGCCGTCTCGTCCTGGAAGCTCGATCTTCTTGACGACACGACCCTCCGCGGCCAGATCGCCGATATAGAAATTCATCTCGACTACTCCGCAGCCTGGGGTGGCATCGAGTTCAAGGAGAAAGTGGACGGCTTGCTCGCGTCACTACCTGGCAAGGACACAGGGGACGTGTCACCCCCCGCTCAGACCGGTAAAGAAGACCTTCCAACCGACGTTCCTGTCGACGCCACCGTCTACCCGACCCCGCGTGCGCTGGACGCTCGTGGCCTGAACGCCGTTGACCGACGCGACGTTCCCAACGGTGCGGCCCTTACGATCGCGCCCTGGCCCTCTATTCGTAACGGCCAGCGGATCTGGCTACAGTGTTTGGGAACACGAGCGGATGGCACCTCCGTGCCCCGCTCGCTGCGAGCATCCAGCAAACCCGTCACTCTTGACGAGGTGTTGCAAGGCATCGAGGCAACCATCCCACATGACTATCTGGAAGAGCTCGGTGACTACGCGCAGGTAAGGGTCGTATTCAAGGCGTCACTCGACGGAAGCGGTGCATCGAGCACAGCGACCACGTTTCCGGAACTCATGCTCGATATCCCGAAGTGCTCCACATTGCGCGTGAAGATGGATGAGGTATCCGAACTGGAATCCCCTCCCGATCCTTCGTTGCCATGCGACTACGCCTACGTCGCGATGTCCGCCGAGGAAGGGTCCACGTCGCTCTCGTTGAACGGGACTGCAGACTTTCTGAACGTCCAGGTCGTGGACACCAACGGAGAGAAGCAGATCATCCGTTGTCAGCTGCGTCGCCGGGTGTTTCAAAGCGATGGATTCGGTAAGGACACCTATTGGGACCAACCCTCGGAGGCGGAGGGCCGGGACCACCAGAATTCCACAAGACTGCGCGCCGTCGTCAGGGCCGAACACAACCCGGACCTGCCGTTCGGTACGTATCGGGGACGTACCACGGTCCATCTCATGAGCTGGGCCGTGCCGGGGATGCGAGCGAGGGTGCGGGAGTCCATTCGGCTCGAGGTGAACTGCACGTACGCGGCTCCGGCCACACCGCCGACTCCGACGCCGAAACCCGCACCCTCTTCGGCTCCAGCCCCAAAACCGGCTGTGGCACCGAAACCCACACCCTCTCCGGTTCCAACCCCAAAACCGGCTGTGGCACCGAAGCCCGCTCCCGTTGCCGACCCAAAGCCGCCACCGTCTGGCAGCACCGCAAACATCGCGAACCTTCCTCGCCCGGTGCTTGCCGAGGTCCTCGCGCGCAATGCGCTCGACTGGCGGGACACAACGAGCGGCGGCACGCTTACCGTAGCGGCGTGGCCCACTATCCAGGAAGGTCAGCGCATCTGGTTACGCTGCCAGGGAACGAAGCAGAATCGTTCCAAAAATGACCTGGACCTGTTTCCTTCGCCAAGAACCGTCACGAAGGATGAAGTCAGTGCGGGACTGAGCGTTACGATTCCTTACCTCTACCTCAACGGACTCGGCACCAATAGCGTCTTGCGAATCGTGCTCAAAGTTGCCCTGCATGGCGGCGACGAGGAAGCATCTGCCGTCGAATTCCCCATACTTTCCCTCGATATTCCGTCAACTGCGTTTCATTTCCTGGATGGAAAACAGTCCATTCTCCATACACCGCCAGCCACGAAGGAAATCGGCTTCCGCCCCGGTTACCTCGCGGTCTCCGACGATGAAGGCCCCGTATCGTTAGCAGGCTTTCCTACGGCCCCCACGCAGCTCAGGACGACGGTGGTCGACGACAAGGGACGCAAGTACTCCCTCAAGCTCAGGGGAACTTTGACCTGGGCAGGCGAAGCGGCCTTCGGGATAAACCATTCCGCTTATGCCCCAGGTGGCGTAGCTGACAACTCAGGCGAAAGTGCTCTATGCATTGAGTACCTTGCCTCGGACAACCCCGACCTTCCTGCGGGGAAGCTTTGGACGGGGCGATTAGTCCTGCAGAGAGTCTGGATTCAGACGGGTCCGGTGGTGGAGTCGCTACGGATCGACATCGGCATTAGCCGATGACCAGCCCAGGGCGCGGCCATCAGCCGCACCCTGAAGGAGTATTTGAGCGGGAGCAGCCCCTTGCGAGTTCTTGCCCTTTGCCGCCAGCCAGCCGATGGACACGCCCGTGAGTTAATCCCCTTCGGGTGGTTTCAGCAGGAAGCGCACCGACAGCAGGCCCACTTCGTACAGCAGGCACATAGGCACGGCCAGCATCACCATGGACAACAAATCCGGTGGGGTGATGAAGGCGGAGATGGCGAAGGCGCCGACGATGGCGTAGCCCCGGCCCTTGCTGAGTTTCTGCGCGTCGACGACGCCGATCGCCGCCAGGATCACCACGGCCACCGGCACTTCGAAGCACAGTCCGAAGGCGAAGAACATCAGCATCACGAAATCGAGGTAATGCGTGATGTCCGTCATCATCTCCACGCCTTCGGGGGTGACGGCGTTGAGGAACTTGAAGGCCGCTGGCATCACCACGAAATACGCGAACGCGCAGCCCGTGTAGAACAGCACCAGCGAGGCTACCAGCAGCGGCCGCGCCAGACGCTTCTCATGCTTGTACAGGCCCGGACTGACGAAGGCCCACAGCTGGTACAGGATCATCGGCATGCTGATGAACAGCGCCACGAAGAAGGCGAGCTTCAACGGCGTCACGAACGGGCTGGCCACTTCGGTCGCGATCAGGTGCGCACCCTGGGGCATGCGCTCGACCAGCGGCCTGGCCAGTTCGGCGTAGAGATGGTTGGCCACCGGCACGAGGGCCAGCAGCACCAGCAGCAGGACGACGACGGCGCGAAGGAGTCGGGAGCGCAGTTCGATCAGGTGGGAAAACAGGCCCTCTTCGATCGCGTCGTCGGCGGACGGACCGGGGTCAGCTGCGGTCATGCGGTTCATCCGTAGGCGGCGCAGGTGGCGTCGTCACACCATGGGCCAGTGGCAGCATGTCGCGCGCCGGGTCGGCCTCGCGGCCTTCGATACGCGCTGTCTGCGTTTCGGTAAAGGTGTCGCGGACGCGGTCACCGGTGTCGCGGATGTCCTTGCCGGCGCCGCGGATCTCGTCGCGCATGCTGTCATGCGCGGAACGGGCGCTTTCGGCCGTCTCGCGCAGCGTGCGCTTGATTTCCTCAGCCTGGATTTCGCGTTCGACCTCGGCCTTGACGTTATCCCAGCCGTTGCGCATGCGCCGCAGGAGCAAGCCCGCGGTACGCGCGGCGTGCGGAAGCTTCTCGGGGCCGAGGACGATGAGCGCCACTACCGCGAGCAGCAGCAATTTACCGAAGCTGATCTCGATCATGGCGCCGCCGGGATCACGGAGCGCGGTCGCGCGGCTCGGTGGATTCGGTGTGGGTCGGCGGGACCTGACCCGTTACCGGGGGATCCGCGCGCAGCTTGTCTTCACGCTCGCGGGCCGCCTTGGCCTCTTCGTCGCCATCCATGCCCTTCTTGAAGTCGCGCATGGCACCGCCCAGGTCCGAGCCGATGTTGCGCAGCTTCTTCGTGCCGAAGATCAGCACGACGACGAGAAGCAAGAGGACGATATGGGTAATGCTCATGAAAACCTCGCAGGCGCCCGCCAGGGCACCGATGGGACGGACAGGCGCCCTTGCGTGACGCCGGATGGTTCAGATTCAGCGGTTAGTGTACTCCTCCAGCGTGTCGCGGAAATTGACGACATAGGCTGGAGCGTTGGTGATACCGCCTGTCTCGAAGATGCGGCGGGGGGTGATACCCGGGCCGTAGACCTCCTTGTTGGTGTCGTCATCGATGCTGAAGTGGGTGCCATCGAGGGCCACGCCGGCGAACAGGCCGCGCGCGCGCGAATAGGTGTAGATCTCGGCCTTGAGCTGGCCATCGGTGGCCGCCGTGGCTGAGCGGCCCACCGGGCCGGCGGCGGCGGAGGCGTTGGCGCCCAGGGTGAACTTGCCGTCGATGATGCCCTGCACGCCCCGATCGGTACGGAAGACCAGGATCACGTCGGCCGACTGGATCCCGATCTGGAAGCCTACCCCGGCACCCGCCATGGAGATGAAGTTGGGGTTGGACCAGGTGCCATCGGGGCTCTTGATCGAGATCAGGCCTTCGCCCTTGGCCCCCGAGAAGACGAAGCCGCCCTTGACCATGTCGGGGAGGACGGCAATGGCCCTCGCGTTCTTGAGGAGATCGGCCGGCAACTGCTTGTCCGGGGCATCGTCCATGATTTCCTTGAGCACGCGCACCGCATTCTCTGCCTGCTCCTTCGGCGGGTCGGCGGCCTGGACTGCCGAGATGGGCAGCAAGGCAAGAAGGCCGAGAACAAGCAGGCGGGAAAGACGTGGGGTCATCGCGTGGCTCCTTTCATACACATGACGGCTTCGGCGTTACACCGCGCTATGGCAGACTGCGGGAATTCCCGCGAGTGCCCGACGCCGATGCCAGGTACGCCAAACTATACCGGCCTTGCCGGGTATTCCCATGACCACCTGCCCCAGGTCGGTGTGCTGCTGGTTAATCTCGGTACACCTGAAGCGCCTACCGCCGCTGCTGTACGGCCCTATCTGGCGCAGTTCCTCGGTGACCCGCGTGTCATCGAATACCCGCGCCTGCTCTGGCTGGCCATCCTGCATGGCGTGATCCTGCGCGTGCGACCGAAGCGGTCGGCACACGCTTATGCGCGGATCTGGACGGAGCAGGGTTCGCCGCTAAGGGTAGGTAGCGAAGCGCTCGCCGCCGCCTTGCAGGCCGAACTGGGTCGTCGTCGGCCCGGCCCGATCCGCGTGGCGCTCGCCATGCGCTACGGCAAGCCCGCCGTGGCGGAAACCATTGCGCAGTTGCAGCGCGAAGGCGTCAGGCGACTGCTCGTGCTGCCGCTTTACCCCCAGTACTCGGCCACCTCGACCGGGAGTGTCTTCGACGCGGTGGCGGATGCGGTGAAAGGCCTCCGCTGGCCGCCGGAGCTGCGCCAGATCAACGACTACCATGCGGAGCCGGGCTATATCGCCGCGCTGGCCGATAGCGTGCGGGCGCACTGGGATCGACACGGTCGCGGCGAGAAATTACTCATGAGCTTCCACGGCATTCCCGAACGCTACGTGCGTAACGGTGATCCGTATTTCTGCCAGTGTCACGCCACGGCGCGCCTGCTGCGCGAAGCCCTGGGACTGTCCGAAGTCGAGGCACCGCTCAGCTTCCAGTCGCGCGTGGGTCGTGAGCGCTGGCTGCACCCCTACACGGATGAGACGGTCAAAGTCTTTGGCGCCAATGGCATCAAGCGGATCGATGTCATCAGCCCTGGTTTCGCGGTGGATTGCCTTGAGACGCTCGAGGAAATCGCCATGCAGAACGCCGACTTCTTCAAAGAGGCCGGCGGCGAAACCCTGAACTACATTCCCTGCCTCAATGCGACGCCCGCCCATGTCGGGACGATCGCCGACCTGGTGCTGAGGCATGCGCAGGGCTGGCCCGAGTTCGCTGCGGACTACGACGCTGCCGAGGCGGCACGCCGGCTTGCCGCCAGCCGAGAACGCGCCCGACAGGTCCGCGACGATGCGTGAGTTGCGCATTTCCATCCCCGGACTGGAGCTGTCCGGGCTGACCTGGGGTGAGCCGGATGCGCCCCCGCTCGTGCTTCTGCATGGGTGGCTTGATAACGCCGCGAGCTTTGCCCTGCTGGCGCCGTTGTTGGCTGAGCGCTTCCATGTCATCACCCTGGACCTACCAGGCCACGGTCATTCCGACCATCTGCCGGAAGGCACGATTTATCAGCACGTCGACTACACCCGGGCGGTGCTGGCAGCGGTCGATTCGCTCGCCCTGCCCCGGTTTCATCTGCTCGGCCACTCGCTCGGTGCGGGCGTGGCGACCATGGTCGCGATCGCCGCGCCGGAGCGCATTCGCGCCCTGGCGCTGATCGAAGGCCTTGGCCCTCTCGGTGACGACGGATCCCGCACGCTCGATCGCTTTCGCGACGCATTGGCCATCAAGGACGAGGGCAGCCGCCCGCTGCGCGTATTCCCGTCTATCGACGATGCAGCTCGGGCGCGGGCGCTGGCCAGTGGGCTGGACAGCTCGCTGGCCCGGCATATCGTCGAACGCGGATTACGGGAAGTAGAGGGTGGCTACAGCTGGCGCAGCGATCCGCGCCTGTCGAAGCCGACGGCCATCCGCCTCGCCGAGACGCAGGTGATGTCGCTGTTGCTCGGCCTTGCGGCGCCGACGTCGCTGTTACTGGCGCGACCGCATCCGCCGTATCTGGAACCGGAGGCGTTGCAGGTACGGATCGATTGCGTGGATGACATCACTGTCACGCGGATGGACGGGGGGCATCATTTGCACCTGGAGCATCCGGGGGCTGTGGCCGAGTGGTTGCGCAGCGCGCTGTAGGATCGCCGATGAATCGGCTCCTACACGGGCATTGAAGCATCGCCGCTGAAGCGGCTCCCACATGTCTGCGGAGCTCTCTGTGGGAGCCGATTCATCGGCGATGCTGTCCCGTCAGACCACCGGCTCCAGCCTAAACGCCGGCTGCACCATCGGATCCACCAGCCAGTGGTCCGCCAGCAGGAAGGCGAACAAGACCATCAGGTACACGATGGAATAGTTGAACATTTTCATCGCAAACAGCTCGTCCGGCGGGTTGAGCATGCGGATGGCGTACCAGAGGAAGCCCGCGCCGAGGATCACCGCGCCGAACAGGTAAATGAGCCCGCTCATGCCGGTGAAGAAAGGCAGCAACGTCACCACGCAAAGCAGGATCGTATAAAACAGGATGTGCCAGCGCGTGTAGACCACGCCATGGGTCACCGGCAGCATCGGCACCTGCGCACGCGAGTAGTCATCGACGCGGAAGATCGCCAGGGCCCAGAAGTGCGGCGGCGTCCAGACGAAAATGATGAGCAACAGCTGCAACGCATACGGATGCAGCGAACCGGTCACCGCCGTCCAGCCGAGCATGGGCGGCGCCGCACCAGCGAGACCACCGATCACGATGTTCTGCGGTGTCGCACGTTTGAGGTACGCCGTGTAGATCACCGCGTAGCCGATCAGCGAGAAGAAGGTCAGCACGGCGGTGAGCATGTTCACCAGGAACACGAGCACCAGCATCGACACGATGCCGAGCGACATCGCGAAGATGAACACCTGCATCGGCGTGAGCTGCCCCGTCGCAAGGGGACGGTGCGAGGTGCGCGCCATCAGCTTGTCGATGCGCTGGTCGATGAGGTGATTGAACGCCGCCGCCGAAGCCGATGCCAGCCAGATGCCGAGCGTACCGAAGACCGCCGCATGCCAGGTCGGCAACACGCGCTGGCCGGAGGCATCGACGGCGAGGAACATGCCGATAACCGCACAGAAAACCAGCAGCGCGACGACGCGCGGCTTGGTCAGTTCGTAGTATTGGGCGATCTTGCTCACAGGGACTCCGTCGTCGCAGGCAGGCGCTGCGTGCTGGCCAGGGCCGCGAGCAGGGTGAAGAGAAGCAGGGCCGCCACGCCATTGTGCGCCGTCGCCACGGGCAGCGGCAGTCCGAGGTGGACATTGCCGACACCAAGAAGGACTTGCGCGATCAGAACCACGCCGACCGCGATACCGATCCTGCGCAGACCGGCGCGCGCCAGCTTGTGCGAGAGCCACGCCAGGTAACAGAACGTCACCAGCGCACCGATGCGATGCGCGAGCTGGATCGAACTGCGTGCCGCCATATCGAGCACACCGCCTTCATAGTTCACGCCGATGCCGCGCCAGAGTACGAAGGCCTGTGGAAAATCGGTCTGCGGCCACCACTGGCCGAGGCACTTCGGAAAATCCGTGCCGCAGGCGAGCGCCGCGTAGTTCGAGCTCGTCCATCCGCCCAGGGCGATCTGGCAGACCAGCACGACGATGCCGATCGCGATGGGCGCACGCAGTGCGGCGAAGCGGTCGTCCGGCGTTCCTACGCGCCACCAGCGCAGCGCAGCCCACGCTAGCAAGGCGAACGTAGCAAGGCCCCCGAGCAGATGGCCCATCACCACGATCGGCTTCAGCAACAGGGTCACCGTCCACATGCCGAGCATGGCCTGGAAGATGATCACCGCCAGCGCCGCGATGCCGATCTTCCACGCACCCGGTCGGTCGAGCGTTGCTGCGGCGATCAGCGGCAAGGCAATCGCGAAAGCGGAAAGGAACGAGGAGACGACATGCTCGCCGCGCATGTACATCACGACGCCCACCACGGCGAACGCGGCGGCGAGCAGTACCGCGACCACCGCCACGCGTCGGCGCCAGGCCGAGATCAGCGCGATGGCCAGCACCATGAAGCCCAGGCCACCGGCGAGGAAACGATGGACCTGCTCTCGCCAGGCCTTGTGCGTTTCGTAGGGGCGATCCGGGAACGCTTCGTTCGCCTGCGCGATGTCCTGCGCGTGGCCGGGCCACGAGGCCTTGCCGTAGCAGGTCGGCCAATCCGGACAGGAAAGCCCGGCATTGGAAAGACGGACGAAGGCGCCGAACATCACGATGCAGAAGGCGAACAGTGCAGCGAGAAGCCCGAGCGTGCGCAGGATTTTCACGGTACGCGGCGGCATCAGCGGATCACCTTCTGCATGTCCTTGCGTAGGCCGCTCGGGTCGAAACCGGCGGGATAGTAAGACAACGCTGTGCCGTTGGACTCGATAAGCACGGCGGAGACACTGTCCGGCTCGGTCGAACGGAATTCTCCGAAGGCATCGGCGATATCACCGCCCACCTTCCAGGAAGGCATGACGCCATCGGCACCCGGCGCGGTCGGCGGCGTTCCCAGATAGAGCAGGCGCAGGCGATCCGCATTGGCGTTGAGCACGATGCGCGCGTTGCGCATCAGCGCCAGGGTCTGCAGGCAATGGTCGGCGCAGCCGGGACCCGGCAAGGCGATCAGGGTCAGGCGCGGCTCACTGTCTCGCCACACCCAGGGCTTGCCGTTCACGTCGATACGCACATCGTTGACGCTGCGCTGAGGCACGATGGGCCGGCCGTTGCCCTTCCCTTCCGGCTGCCAGCCGCTGAGGGTAAGCAGCCCCGCAGCGATGATGGGCGCAAGGAACACCAGCATGATCAGGATCAGCTTGATGCGGCTACTACGGATGTTCTTGGTGGAGACGTTCGGATCGGTCATGGTTGCTCGGGCCGCTTCGGGCGTCGCTGGCGATGCAGGAGGACGAAGATCACCACCGCGGCGAGCGCGAAGGTGAACCACTGGAATGCATAGGCGCGATGCCGCGCCGGCGGCATGAAGCCGGGCGTCCAGTCGCGCGTATAGATGCTGGCCGGATCGGCATCGAGCAGCAACACGCGAGGATACAGCGCGCGGCCGACGTCGGCGCCGATCTCCTTTATGTCGACATACACCATCGATTTTTCCGCACCGTGCTGTTCCGGCAGGCGATCGCCGCCCAGGCGAACACCGACACCGGGCGACGGCACGTACAGCCCGCGAATCGTCGTTTCGCCCCTGGGCAACGGCGGCAGTCGCGGGTTGGCGCCGGCCTCCTTGGCCAGGAATCCGAGGTCCACCAGCACGTACGGCACGTGTCCGTGCGGCGAGAACGGCACGTAAACATGGATGCCGACCTGGCCCGCATGGGTCTGGTCGTCGAGGATGTAGGTGTGGCCAGGCACGAACTGGCCATGCAACGCCACACGCGGGTAGCGATCCACCGGAGGTGCGTCGGCAATCATGCCGAAGTCCTCCACGGCCGCGGCGGCGGATGCGGCGTAGCGCCGCAGCAGCTCGTCCTTCTCGTCGGCGCGATCCAGCTGCCAGACACCCAGGCGCACGAAGGCCAGCACGCCGACCACGGTAAGTGCGACAGCGAACCACGTCGGACGACGCAAGAAGGTCATGCCAGACGCCCCGTGGCCACCGCTATACTCGGATTGTCGATATCAGGCGGAAGGGTCACGTGGAAACCATCTATAAGTACGCGCTGGTGATCCTGCTGTTGGTTGTGCTTTTCAACCTTGGCCAGGCCCTGTTCTTCATGATGACCGACAAAGGCCAGAGCAAGCGCACGGTGTGGGCGCTCACCCGTCGCATTGGTCTGTCGTTGCTGCTCATCGCCATGGTCGCGCTGGGCATCTTCATGGGCTGGCTGCACCCCCATGGGGTCGGCCAATTCTAACGCGCCAGGCCGGGGGGCCAAGGCGCGGTGCGGCATTTGGTGCCGTGGGGTAACTACAGGGGTTGATCGCAACGGGGATTATCCGGTCAAAGCGAGGGCCGCCTTCGACGTTTCTTCAATAAGGTCGAATACGGCAGCCGGGACACGGTCAGCGAACTGATCGCGGCGCCGCTTCGAAACGACGCCATTCTGTGTCAGAGCACTCGTCACCAGCGTGGCCAGGTCGCTCCCGCGAAGATCGTAGCGGCGCTCCACTTCACGAACGACCCGGTCGTAGCGAAGGATGAACTCGGTGTTTTCGCGAAGGTTGACCTCCAGCGCCTGATCGGCCATCCGGTAGCAGAACTCGACGGCGGGGGTCGCATCCCAATAGCGGTAGAGCTCGTGCCCTGCGCTGCCCTCATAGTGCAGGTCGTACTCGTCTTCGCCTATCCAGCCGACGCGCCAACGTTCGCGCGCGGGTACCGAGAAAATCTGGAGGGTGGATAGGTAATCAGCCTCATGGGCGTTCATGGCGATCGAAACAGGGAGGATGAGCCCGTTATCCATGCGACCCGACTGGCACAGGGCGTAGTGAACGAGGAAGCGTGAAAGTCTGCCGTTGCCGTCCATGAAGGGGTGAACGAAGACGAATCCGAACGAAGCCACGGCACCCGCGACAAGTGGGTCAAGGGCTGTCGGCGCACGGTTGATGAAAGCCATCAACTCGTCCATCAATTCGCCTGCAAGAACGGGCGGTGGCGGCACATAGGTCACGCCTGGAGCCCCACGGAGCGGCCCTTGCAGATAGTTCTGTTGCGCGCGGAAACCCAACGCACGATCAAGCGGATTGGTCACGGCGGTGGTCTGCAGTTGAACGAGATAGTCTTCGCTGATATCCCGCTTTTTGTGTGCAGAATGCAGGAGGGCTACGAAGGCGCGCTGCTTCTCTTCACTCGGCGTTTCCCGCTCGATCGCAAAGCTGCTACGTGTCTCGTCGAGGTAGGCCCATTCAAGGGCCCGATCCCTCACCGCCGTTCCGACATCATCGGTATACCGGTGAATCCGTTCGATCAGCTCGCTCGCCAGAGCCTTTTCGACAACATCGGTTCGCTCGACGGTGGCGCAATAGCGAAGGGAGCCCAAACCGTTGAAATGGACACGCCACTTGGGGTGTCGCTCTCCTTCCATCGTCACATAACGGGCCGGATCGAAGAGATCCACCATGGCACCCTTCGCGGCCGGCGCTGCGTCCAATGTCCGGCTATTGGCCGCCTCCCAGAGATAGCAGGCCTTTCGAACGAAGACGCTACCCGGGGTGCGCGTCATTGCCGCGACTAGCGCCTCCTCCGGAAGGTGCGTCAGTGCCTCCATGAGGATGGCTAGATTCGTGCCCTCGTGCTTCAGGGCGAACAAGAGGTGGGCTAGCATCCCGCCATGGTCGAGCTCCATGCGCTCCACAACGGCAGCCGGCACGGCCAGGTGATCAGCGTTCTCCACCAATTTCGAGACGGGCTTCACCAACGCAGGACGCCGGGGTTCGAAAGCCGTCAGACCTAGAGAGGAGTGCAGATAGGCGTAACCTAGTCGGCTCATGGGAGGCCTGTGGAAAGGTTCAAAAGGGCCACATCGGCTCATTTTTTTTACTTTGCCACATTTTTTTTTACTTTTAGGGCATTTCTCTGATTTTTTTTTACTGCCAGCCAGAGCACGAGCGGCGACGGGTGCCATAGGCTAGCCACAAGGGGAGAGCAAGGATGACGTCAGCCATACGCAGGCCGTTGCCTACCGCGCTGTTTTTCGCGCTGATTCCTGTCGGATGGTTGGCCTTCTCGGTCGTCATGACAGGACTCGAAGGGATGTTCGGCATTTTCCCGACCCGCTACGCGGCCGCCCTGAAGAGCTTTCACGAGGCATCTCCCGCACTACTCACGGGCTGGGGTATGACCGCCGCGATGGCCGCCGGCGCATTCCTCACCCGTGGCCGGCGACCCTACGTCTGTGCCTTGTTTATGGCCTTGTTTCTCGGGGGATACGTGAGCCTCGCGCCCTCGATGTATCAGCGCGTCATATTCGGCGTGTGGATCGCCGGGCTGGACGGCGTCCTTGTCGTTGCTGGAATCTGGCAACTGACACGTGAGCGAACCGCGGAATCGGATCCCCGCTCGACGGGCGAATAGCCTCGCTCGTTCGCGAGTAAGTCAAGCCAGTGCGGCAAGTACGTGCTTGGGATCTTTACGGATGGCACGGAGAAGCGCCCGGGCTGGCCCTGTCGGCGCCCGCCTGCCCTGCTCCCAGTTGCGCAGCGTTCCCACATCGACGTCTAGCAACAACGCGAACTTCGCCTGCGAAAGACCCGTGGTCTCCCGAAGCTCCTTGATCGCTGCAGGATCGACGTGGAACACACGGGATGGCGGTCGCTCGCCGCGCAGGATTTCGTCCATTTCCTGGACGCTTCCCATCAAGTCTTCAAAGAATTTGCTCAAAGTGTCGCTTCCATGTCTCGATGATTTTTTGAAGCGCCTTGCGCTGCCATCACATCCCCGACATCGGGATGAGCCGCGAGACAGCCCTGAAGTCGGGCGTACTCGTCGTCCTCCAGCCATTCCGTGATCCGCCTGGTGAAAGCAGGCGTCTCTACGAAGGTCACGAGGTAAAAGTACGCCATTGACGTACGTGCGTCAATGGCGTACTTTCCTAAAAAAATATCGCGGATTATCAGGCCCGGGCGCTCAGCTTTCAGACCGGGCACTCTTAAGCTCGCGCGGACGATCTCGACCGGCGCGCTCGGCTCGACCGTCCGACAATGTCGACGCGCCAGCAGCCGAAGCAGTGTTGCTTCGTCGGCTCGACCCACACGAGCCTCAGGATGGGAAGAGTCTTCGGTGCCCACCCTCGAGGCGAGTTCCGCACAAGTGGAGCGGCCGTAGGCCTATAAGAACATGGCCCGCGCAGCGGACTTTCCGATACGGAACGCGGAGGACCTGTCTGAGCAGCGAGGGTGGGCACCGAAGGCTCTGCTCCGCTGCGTCCGAGCATCGAGGGCTCTACGACGCGACGCCTAAGCCCTCCGTGGCATTCCCGACATTCCGCGATGAACCAAAAAAAACCCGCCTCACGGCGGGTTCTTCGATTCACATGGCAGCGCCTACGTCACAGGTCAAAGCACGTAAACGAACAGGAACAGCGCCAGCCACACCACGTCGACGAAGTGCCAGTACCAGGCGACGGCTTCGAAACCGAAGTGATCGTCCTTGGTGAAATGGCCCTTGGCGCAGCGGAGCCAGATGATCGCCAGCATGATCGTGCCCAGCGTCACGTGCAGGCCGTGGAAGCCGGTGAGCATGAAGAACGTGGCGCCGTAGACGCCGCTGCCCAGCGTGAGGTTGAAGTGCTCGTACGCTTCGGCGTACTCGTGGGCCTGGAACCACAGGAAGCCGCAACCGAGCAGCACCGTCGCACCGAGACCGATCAGCAGCGCCTTGCGGTGACCAGCCTTCAGCGCATGGTGCGCAATGGTGATGGTCACGCCGGACGACAGCAGGATCAGCGTGTTGAGCAAAGGCAGGCCCCAGGCCGCGATGGTCTGGAACGAGCCGCCGATTTTCTGCGGACCACCGCCACCGTTCGCGCCCCACGAAGCCTCGTAACCCTGCCAGACGAACTGGTGGGTAAGGACACCATGGCCTTCACCGCCCAGCCAGGGCACCGAGAAAATGCGGGCGTAGAACAGCGCACCGAAGAAGGCACCGAAGAACATCACTTCGGAGAAGATGAACCACATCATGCCCATGCGGAATGAGCGATCCACCTGGCCGTTGTAGCTTCCCGCCATCGATTCACGGATGACCGAACGGAACCAGCCGAAGAACATGCCCAGGATCATGGCGAAGCCGACCCAGAACATCGGCTTGCCGAAGGCGCTGCTGTCGCCGGGCTGCGAGTTCAGCCAGTGCGCGGCACCGTACACGGTGACGAACATGGAGACCGCCGCCACGATGGGCCAGTAGCTCTTGCTCGGTACGTAATAGACGTCTTGTTGCTGGTGACCCATGGTGGTTTCCCGTGGATGTCGCTTGGTTTAGCCGCTCAG
The DNA here is from genome assembly GCF_056401735.1 of Luteibacter sp. P4_D7_3. Taxonomy (NCBI): domain Bacteria; kingdom Pseudomonadati; phylum Pseudomonadota; class Gammaproteobacteria; order Lysobacterales; family Rhodanobacteraceae; genus Luteibacter; species Luteibacter sp. P4_D7_3. Next base: position 6,280 of record NZ_JBFUIT010000007.1, on the reverse strand, counting down.
ACCTTCAGCATCTGCACGATCGAGAGTAGGAACACCGCCACCGCGAAGCCGCCCGCGATGAGTGCGGTAACGCGGGCGCGCTTGCGGCGCGCTGTCATCTCGATGTCCGTCATGTCCTGCATCGATCAGTGGTCCGTGTTGCCGTGGGCGAGCTCGTCGTCGTGGATGACCGGCGGCACGTCGAAGGTGTGGAACGGTGCCGGCGACGGCACGGTCCACTCCAGGCCCTTGGCGCCTTCCCACGAGCGGTCCGCCGCTTTCTTCTTCGAGAAGAAGACGCAGTGGATGATCACGCCGAGGAAGATCAGCTGCGAGGCGCCGAACCAGAAGCCGCCGATGGAGCTGATCATGTTGAAGTTGGCAAAGGCGACGTTGTAATCCGGGATGCGTCGGGGCATGCCCGCCAATCCGAGGAAGTGCTGCGGGAAGAACAGCACGTTGACCGAGATCACGCTGGACCAGAAGTGGATCTTGCCCCAGGTTTCGCTGTACATGTGGCCCGACCACTTCGGGATCCAGTAGTACGCGGCGGCCATGATCGAGAACGCGGCGCCGGTCACCAGCACGTAGTGGAAGTGCGCGACCACGAAGTAGGTGTCGTGGTACTGGAAGTCGGCCGGGGCCAGGGCCAGCATCAGGCCGGAGAAGCCGCCGATGGTGAACAGGATCACGAAGGCGATCGAGAACAGCATCGGGGTCTCGAAGGTCATCGAGCCGCCCCACATGGTCGACACCCAGTTGAAGACCTTCACGCCCGTGGGCACCGCGATCAGCATCGTCGCGTACATGAAGAAGATCTCCGCGCCCATCGGCAGGCCCACGGCGAACATGTGGTGCGCCCAGACGATGAACGACAGGAAGGCGATGGAAGCGATCGCGAACACCATCGCGCGGTAGCCGAAGATCGGCTTGCGGGCGAAGGTCGGGATGATTTCCGAGATGATCCCGAACGCCGGCAGGATCATGATGTAGACCTCGGGGTGCCCGAAGAACCAGAAGATGTGCTGGAACAGGACCGGGTCACCGCCACCGGCGGCATTGAAGAAGTTGGTGTGGAAGTACTTGTCGGTCAGCAGCATGGTGACCGCACCGGCAAGCACCGGCATCACCGCGATCAGCAGGAACGCCGTGATCAGCCAACTCCAGACGAAGACCGGCATTTTCAGCAGGTCCATGCCCGGCGCGCGCATGTTGAGGATGGTGGCGATGATGTTGATCGCGCCCATGATCGAGCTGATGCCCATCAGGTGGATCGCGAAGATCACGTAAGCCACCGACTCGCCCTGCAGCGACAGCGGCGGGTACATCGTCCAGCCGCCGGCGGGGCCGCCGCCCGGCATGAACAGGGTGGACAGCAGCATGAAGAAGGCGAACGGCAGAATCCAGAACGACAGGTTGTTCATGCGCGGCAGCGCCATGTCCGGCGCGCCGACCATCAGCGGAACCATCCAGTTCGCCAGGCCGACGAAGGCCGGCATGATCGCGCCGAAGATCATCACCAGGGCGTGCATCGTCGTCATTTCATTGAAGAAATACGGCTGCACGAGCTGCATGCCCGGCTTGAACAACTCCGCGCGGATAACCATCGCGAAAGCGCCGCCGATGAAGAACATCGTCAGCGAGAAGATCAGGTACAGCGTGCCGATGTCCTTGTGGTTCGTGGACATCACCCATCGCTGGAAGAAGCCCTTCGGGGCTCCGTGGTGATCGTGGTCGTGGGTGGCTGCGTGCGCCATGGCCTTGCACCTCTACCTGCAAAAGACTGTTCGGTTAACCCTGGGGGACCGGGGCGGGAGCGTTCTGGGCGGTCTGCGCGGCCTTCTGGATCTTGGCCTCGTCTTCCTGGGTCGCCAGCCATTGTTCGAACTCGGCCTTCGGCACGGCCTTCACGACGATCGGCATGAAGCCGTGGTCCTGGCCGCACAGTTCGGCGCACTGGCCGCGGTAGACACCGGGCTCCTTGATCTTGGTCCAGGCCGCATTGGCGATGCCCGGAATCGCGTCCATCTTCCAGCCAAGCGCCGGCACCCACCAGGAGTGGATGACGTCGCCGCCGACGATGATGAAGCGAATCTTGACCCCGACCGGCACCACGAGGGGCTTGTCGACATCGAGCAGATAGGTGTTGTAGCCGTCGACCTGGATCTTGTCCGGGTCGAGGTTGGACTTGAGCTGGCGGGTACGGTCCGAGGACTCCTCCAGCTTGGACACGAAGCCGACCTTGTCGACGCCCTTGCCTTTGTAGTCGACGTAGTCGTAGCGCCACTTCCACTGATAGCCGGTGATCTTGATCGTCATGTCGGCGCCGGTGGTGTCGGCGAACGTGGTCAGCCCCCCCGTGGCGAGGTTGGCCAGGAAGATCAGGATGATGACCGGGACGACCGTCCAGACGATTTCCAGTTTCGTGCTGTGCGCCCACTTCTCGGCGACGGCCCCGCGCGATTTCCGGAAACGGAACATCGCGATGAACATGGCGCCGAAGACAATGACGCCGATGACCACGCAGACCCACAGGGCCACCATGTGCATGGCGTAAGGCGACCACTCGCTCACACCCTGGGTCATGTTCATCTGGTTAGGAACGGGATTGGCCCACGCCTCCCCGCCGAACAGCGCCATCGCGCCTGCCGCCCACGCCGAAACCGATCGTCCGATGCCGCCAGATGTCATGTCTTGCACCTTTAATGAACCTACCTGCGCGTCTGGCTCGAGACTTCGGCCAGCAGCACCATGAGTTTCCTTGACACCTCGACCCGTTCCTCTTCCCCGAGAAAGGCGCCGATTTCGAGCTCGTTGCCATGTGACTTGAGCAACAGACGCTGGCGTCCGTCCCCCGGAGCCAGACCCACCCTGACCCAATACGTCTGGAAGCGCTGCACCCGGCGTCCGGGCACCACCCTCACTTCCAGCGTATCCGGCCCGATGGCGATACGTTCACCCCTGTCGCCGGCCTTCCAGGCCGCGCCAAGCGCGAACCCCACGACGAAGGTTTCGATCAGGGCGAACACGGGAGCGAAGACATTCCCCTGCCACGCGCCAAACGACGCCGTCGCCAGGGCTATCGCCGCCAGACCCATGATCAGTCGACGCAGACCAAGCTTGTCCAGCGCACGGTTGGGCCTGAGCCACAACACGCGCGGCTGACCCGCGACGGTCGGTCGAAGCACGTTCATGGAAAGTCCAGCGTGCCTGGAACCCGAGGGATGATAGGGCGCTGGTCAAGAAGCGGCAAGGTTGGGAAGGGACGTGTTGTCGCAGGCCGCACGCCGCAGGGCACCCTTCCGCTATGCAACACACACCCAGGGCCCCGCTCCCCTACAATGGGCGGTCTCCTCACGCACCCCACTCCCCCGTGAACCCATCGATCCTCCTCCCCGAACTCCCGACTGGCGCCGAGCCGGCGCGCGCGCGTATCACGGCCGCCTGGCTGCGCGACGAAACCGAGGCCGTCAACGACCTGCTGGTCCAGGCCACCCTGCCGCCCACCGAGCGCGAACACGTCATCGACGTCGCTGCCGGCCTGGTCACGCGCGTCCGCGCGCGAGCCAAGGACCAGAGCGCGGTCGAGTCCTTCATGCGCCAGTACGACCTCTCCTCCGAGGAAGGCGTCCTGCTGATGTGCGTAGCCGAGGCCCTGCTTCGCATTCCGGACAAGGCGACGGCGGACAAGCTCATCCGCGACAAGCTCGGTGAGGCCGACTGGAAGAAGCACCTGGGCCAGAGTGAGTCGCTGTTCGTCAACGCGTCCACCTGGGGCCTGATGCTCACCGGCCACCTGGTGAACCTCGCCGAAGAGACCCGCCACGACTTCACCTCCGCGCTGCGCCGCCTGGTCGGTCGCGCAGGCGAGCCCGTCGTGCGTCTGGCCGTGCGCCAGGCCATGCGCATCATGGGCCACCAGTTCGTCATGGGCCGCACCATCAAGGAAGCGCTGGACCGTTCCGCCGAGAAGGAACACGCGGTCTACCGTTACTCGTACGACATGCTCGGCGAGTCGGCGCTCACCCAGGAAACCGCCGAGCGCTACCAGCAGGACTACCGTGACGCGATCAACGCGCTCGGTGCCCGCGGCCCGTTCAAGAGCAATCTCGAAGCCCCGTCGATCTCGGTGAAGCTCTCGGCGCTGCATCCGCGCTATGAAGTGGCCAACCGCGCCCGCGCGCGCATCGAGCTCGGCGCCAAGCTGCTCGAGCTTTCGCAGCTGGCCCACAAGAACGGCATCGCGCTCTCGGTCGACGCCGAAGAGACCGATCGCCTCGAGCTCTCGCTGGACATCATCGGCGATGTCTTCGAGCACGCGTCGCTGGAGGGCTGGAACGGTCTCGGCATCGTGATCCAGGCGTACCAGAAGCGCGCGCCCTTCGTCATCGACTGGGTCACCGAGAAGGCCCGTGCCACCGGCCGTCGCTGGTTCGTGCGCCTGGTCAAGGGCGCCTACTGGGACGCCGAGATCAAGCGCTCGCAGGAAAATGGCCTGACCGGCTACCCGGTGTATACGCGCAAGCCGAACACCGACGTTTCCTACCTCGCCTGCGCACGCCGCCTGTTCGCCGCCGGCGGCGACGCGGTGTACCCGCAGTTCGCCACGCACAACGCGCATACGATCGCCGCGATCAACCACCTGGCGCAGGGCCGTCCGTACGAAAACCAGCGCCTGCACGGCATGGGCGCGGACCTCTATGCCGAAGTGATCGGCAAGGACAAGCTCAACGTACCGTGCCGTGTCTATGCGCCGGTCGGTACGCATGAAGACCTCCTGCCCTACCTCGTGCGCCGCCTGCTCGAGAACGGCGCCAACACCAGCTTCGTCAACCGCGTGGTCGACGAGAGCGTACCGGTGCGCGACCTCGTCGCCGACCCGTGCGAGACGGTGCGCGCCTTCGCCTCCATTCCCCATCCCCGCATCCCCCTGCCGGTCAATCTGTACGGTGAACTTCGGAAGAATTCCATGGGCATGAACTTCGCTAACGACAACGAGCTCCACGAGCTCGCCGACGCCGTCAACCGCCACAGTGGTCCGTGGACCGCCGCCCCGCTGGTCGCCGGTGGCGCCACGGGTGGCACGAAGGTCGAGGTGACCGATCCGTCGGATCGTCGCCGCATCGTCGGCACGGTCGAGAACACGGACCCGGCACTGGTCGATCGTGCCCTGACTGCCGCGGTGAAGGCCCAGCCCGCGTGGGACCGCCTGCCGGCTGCCAGCCGCGCTGCGATCCTCGAGCACGCCGCCGAACAGCTCGAGCACAACCGCGCCGAGTTCATCGCGCTGTGCGTGCGCGAAGCCGGCAAGAGCCTGCCCGACGCCATCGCGGAAATCCGCGAAGCCGCGGACTTCCTCCGCTACTACGCCACCATGGCGCGCCGCCTGTTCGGTCAGCCCGAGCAGCTGCCCGGCCCCACCGGCGAGAGCAACCAGCTGTTCCTCAACGGCCGCGGCGTCTTCGTCTGCATCAGCCCCTGGAACTTCCCGCTGGCGATCTTCCTCGGCCAGGTCGCCGCGGCGCTCGCCGCCGGTAATGCCGTCATCGCCAAGCCGGCCGAGCAGACCGCACTGATCGGCTATGCCGCGGTGAAGCTGCTGCACGCCGCGGGCGTACCGACCGACATCCTGCAGTACATGCCGGGCGACGGTGCCACCGTCGGTGCCGCGCTCACGCGTGACCCGCGCGTGGCCGGCGTGGCCTTCACCGGCTCGACCGACACCGCCTGGGCGATCAACCGTGCCCTGGCCGCGCGTAACGCGCCTATCGCCGCGCTGATCGCCGAGACCGGCGGCCAGAACGCGATGATCGCCGACTCGTCGGCGCTGCCGGAACAGATCGTCAAGGATGTGATCGCTTCGGCCTTCCAATCCGCAGGCCAGCGTTGCTCGGCGGCACGCGTCCTGTTCGTGCAGGAAGATATCGCCGACAAGGTCACCGCGATGCTCGCCGGCGCCATGGCCGAGCTGAAGATCGGCGATCCCGGCCTGCTCTCGACCGACGTCGGCCCGGTGATCGATAACGACGCACTGCAGATCCTCGTCGACCATGCTGCACGCATGGACAAGGAAGCGAAGAAGATCGGCGAGGTGCCGCTCAACGACGCCACCGCGAACGGTACGTTCTTCGGGCCGCGTGCTTACGAGATCCCGTCGCTCGACGTGCTCACCCGCGAAGTGTTCGGCCCCGTGCTGCACGTGATCCGCTGGAAGGGCTCGGAGTTGGACAAGGTGGTCGAGCAAATCAACGCCACTGGCTTCGGTCTCACGCTCGGCATCCACAGCCGCATCGACGACACC
>NZ_JBFUIT010000006.1:0-48612 GCF_056401735.1 Luteibacter sp. P4_D7_3 | reverse complement strand
AGCCGAGGCTGCGGTCCATCAGTACGGTGAGCTTGTCCTTCGGCTCATCACGGCCCTTCAGCAGCAGCGCGGCGAGTGCCGGGCTCAGGGTCAGCGAGTTGAAGGCGGAGATCACGGTCGAGATAGCGATCGTCAGGGCGAACTGGCGATAGAACTGGCCGGTCAGACCACTGATGAAGGCGGCGGGGACGAACACGGCACACAGCACCAGCGCCGTGGCGACAATCGGACCGGTCACTTCGGTCATGGCCTGGCGCGTGGCCATTTTCGGATCGAGACCGTGCTCGATATGTCGCTCGACGTTTTCCACGACCACGATCGCATCGTCGACGACGATACCGATGGCCAGCACCAGTCCGAACAGCGACAGTGCGTTGAGGGAGAAGCCGACCAGGTACATCACCGCGAACGTGCCGATCAGCGAGACCGGCACGGCGACGAGCGGAATGATCGATGCGCGCCAGGTCTGCAGGAACAGGATCACCACGAGTACGACGAGGATGATCGCTTCGAACAAGGTGTGCACGACCGCTTCGATCGAGCCACGCACGAACACGGTCGGATCGTAGACGATGGTGTAGTCGACGCCTTGCGGGAAGTCCTTCTTCAGCGTTGCCATCTCCGCGCGCACTTCATCGGAAATCGCGATGGCGTTCGAGCCCGGGCGCTGGAAGATCGGAATCGCCACGGCTTCGCGGTTATTCAGCAGGCTGCGCAGGGCATAGCTGCTGGAGCCCAGTTCCACGCGAGCGACGTCGCGCAGGTGGGTGACCGAACCGGTGGGGTCGCTACGCACGATGATATTGAGGAAGTCGTCCTCGGTGACGAGGCGACCTTGCGTGTTGATGTTGACTTGGAAGGCATTCGAGTTCGGGCCGGGAGGCGCGTTGAGTGCACCGGCAGCCACTTCGATGTTCTGCTCGCGCACCGCCTTGATCACGTCACCCGTGGTCAGGTTGCGGATGGCCAGCTTCTCCGGGTTCATCCACACGCGCATGCTGTACTCGCCTGCGCCGAACAGCTGGACATCGCCCACGCCGTCGAGACGGGCGAGCTGGTCCTTGATGCGCGTACGGGCATAGTTCGACAGGTACAGCATGTCGTAACGGTTATCCGGCGAGGTCAGATGCACGACCATGGTCAGGTCGGGCGAGCTCTTGGTTGTCGTGACACCGAGACGCTGCACTTCCTCGGGCAGTCGGGGCAGGGCCTGCGCGACGCGGTTTTGCGTCTGCACCTGCGCGTTGTCGAGGTCGGTGCCGAGGGCGAAGGTGACCGTCAGGGTCATCTGGCCATCGCTGGTGGACTGCGACGAGGTGTAGAGCATGCCTTCCACGCCGTTGATCTGTTCTTCGAGCGGCGTGGCGACGGTTTCGGCGATGACCTTCGGGTTGGCGCCGGGATAGCTCGCCTTGACCACGACGGTCGGTGGGACGACCTCCGGGTATTCGCTGATGGGCAGCTTGAACACGGCGATACCGCCCGCGATCAGGAACAGGACCGACAGCACGCCCGCCAGGATGGGGCGTTCAACAAAATATTGCGCGATTTTCATGAGGAATCAGTCCTGGGTCTTCGCCACGCTGTCGACGCCGGCGGGACGGGCGGCGGCGACGTTACGCGCGCTTTCCGGCACCAGCGAGGCCATCGCCACGCGCTTCGCATTCACTTCCACGCCCGGGCGCACGCGCTGCAGGCCGTTCACGACCACGACGTCCTCGGCGTTGAGGCCGGAGTCGACCACGCGCAAGCCATCCACAAGGGCACCGGTCGATACGCGGCGGTATTCCACCTTCTTGTCCTTGCCGACGACGTAGACGAACTTGTTACCGAGGTCGGTACCCACAGCCTTGTCGTCGATCAGGGCGCGCGGCTGGGTGTTGCCGCTGCGCAGTTCGACGCGCGCGAACAGGCCGGCGGTGTACTCGCCGTCGGTGTTCGGGAACACGGCGCGCAGACGGATCGTGCCGGCACCGGCGCGAATCTGGTTGTCGACGAAGTCGATCTTGCCGATGTGCGGATAGCCCTGTTCGTCGGCCAGACCCATTTCCACGTCGGGCGCATGGCCACTGGCGCGGCGCAGGCGATCGAGCTTGAGGAAGGTCTGCTCGTCCACGTCGAAGTAGACATACATCGGGTCGACGGTGACGACGCTGGTCAGCGTGTCGGTCGGGGTGACGAGGTTGCCGGCGGTGATCTGGGCATTGCTGACCTTGCCGCCCACGGGGGCGCGAACCTCGGTGAAGGAAAGATTGAGGCGGGCGTTATCCAGCGCCGCCTGTACCGAAGCGACCTGCGCCTTGGCGCTGGCGGCGGCGGTATCGAGACGGTCGGCTTCTTCCTGGGACACGGCGTGCTGCTGGACCAGCTTGCTGCCGCGGGCCGCATTGGCATCCGCATTCTTCGCTTCCGCCCTGGCCTGGGCGAGGTTGGCGGCAAGGCGGTCAGTCTCGGCGCGGTACGGGCGGGGGTCGATGGTAAAGAGCAGGTCGCCCTTCTTCACGGCGGCGCCCTCGCGGAAATGCACCGAGTCGACGTAGCCGCTGACGCGCGGCTTGATCTGGATCGTATCCACCGCCTGGATGCGGCCGGTGAACGCGTTGGCATCGGAGACGGGACGCAGCAACACCTGGGCCACGGTGACTTCCGGTGCGGGCTTGGCGGCGGCGGGCTCGGCGGCATGCGTCGGCGAGCTGCCGGCGCTGAGCCAGAGCGCCGAAGCGATCGCGACCGCGAGCGCGGACGAACCGAACAGGAGTTTCTTCTTCATGACGATGTCCTGAGAGCTTGATAAGTAGGCGGGAAAGTCGTGCGGCGGTGCAGGATGCAACCTCAACCTTGGTTGAGATCAAGCCGGTCCGTCTCAGGGGGCGTAATCTAAGTCTTGCTCGTCAAGGCTTAAATGGGTCTACAATCATCGCGCCTGTGATTCGCAGTCACGAATGAAGACCCCCGGAGTCCGCGATGGAAGACTTTTCCGCTATCAGCGTTTTTGTTCGCGTGGTTGAGGCCAAGAGCTTTTCTTCCGCAGCGCAGCATCTTGAGATGACGCCGTCGGGTGTCAGCCGGGCGATTTCCCGCCTGGAGGAGAGCCTCGGTGCCCGGCTCTTTTTTCGCTCGACACGTTCACTGCGTTTGACCGACGATGGCTCCGCGTTCTACGCACGTTGCAAGGAGATCCTCGCCGATCTGACCGAGGCCACCGAAGCCTTGGGGTATGCGAAAACGAAGCCTGCGGGCAAGCTCAGGGTGGCGGCGTCGTCCGCTGTCGGGCGTGCGGCGCTCATCCCGAACCTCGCCGAATTCGAGGCAAAGTTTCCCGATATCCGCCTCGAGCTGACCATGTGCGACTTCCCGTTCGACCTGAACGAGGAAGGATTCGATTGCGCCATTCGCATGGGTGAGCTGGCAGATTCCAGCCTGATCGCGCGCAAGATCGGTCATTTCAGCAACGTACTCTGTGCCTCGCCGGCCTACCTGGCCCGCCACGGCGTGCCGACGACCATCGAACACCTGAAGACCCATCGCACCGTCAATTTCGTCCACCCGAGCACGGGCAAGCCGTCCCAGTGGCAGTTCGACTCCCCGAGTGGCCGCGTCGCCGTGGACGTGGATGCCCACATGATGATCAACGACGGCGAATCGGTGATCCAGGCGGCCATTGCCGGTCTGGGCATCATCCAGGCACCCCATTGCCTCGCTGCGAGCGCGCTCGACAAGGGTCTGCTCGAGATCATCATGACGGACACGATCTCCACCGGCTCCAACCTCTGGATCGTCTACCCGCAGAAGCGCCACCTCTCGGCGCGCGTGCAGGCCTTCATCGAGTGGACCAGTGAGCTGTTCCAGCGCACCAGCACGCCGCAATGCCAGATCGTGCAGCAGCAGATGGCCGAGCTGGAAAGGATCCGCAGGGGCGAGCCGGCGCGTATCGCGGCGGTGGCGTAAGCGAGACTTCACAAAACTTCACCCGGACGTCAGGCGCTTCATGACGCAAGGCAGTCCACTCGGGGCTCTTCCCAAGGAGCCCCACCATGCGCCGCACCGTTGCCACCCTGATCCTCGTCGCCGCCTTCCCGGTCGCGGCCAGCCAATACCAGCCGCCCGTCACCTCCCCTGACGGCTGGCCAGTCGCCGACGCCGCGAAGCTTGGCTGGGACACCGCCACGCTCGCCAGCCTCGACGACAAGATGGTCGACGGCAGCTTCAAGCAGATCACCAGCGTGCTGGTGGTCGACCACGGCCAGCTGGTCTACGAGCACTATTTCAACGACGGCTCGGCCGACCTGCTCAACGACGTCCGCTCGGCCAGCAAGAGCCTGACGGCCATGCTTGTCGGCGCCGCCATCCAGCGCGGGGCGATCCGTGACGTGTCGGCCCCCGTGTACGCATACTTTCCCGAGATTTCCATCGCTCATCCGGACCCGCGCCGGGCGGCGATCACCCTCGAAGACCTCATCACGATGAGCTCGATCCTCGAGTGTGATGACGAGAATGAATTCTCCGCCGGTAACGAAGAGCGCATGTACGTCTCCGAACGCTGGCTGGACTTCGCCCTGAACATCCCGATTCGCGGTTACGCGCCCTGGGTCACCCGTCCGAAGGATTCGCCGTATGGGCGCACATTCTCCTACTGCACCGCCGGTGCCTTCCTGGCCGGCGCCGTGGTGGAGCGGGCGACGAAGATGCCGCTGGCCCGGTTCGCGCACGAAGCGCTGGAACAGCCGCTGGGCATCACCCAGGTGAAGTGGAATACCTCGAGTGAGGGCGTCGGCATGGGCGGAGGCGGCACGCGATACCGGTCCCGCGACCTCGCCAGAATCGGCCTGCTCGTTGCCGATGGCGGTCGGTGGCACGGCCAGCAGGTGCTGCCGAAGGCATGGGTGACCACCATGCTGACGCCCCATGCCCAGGCTCGCGACGATGCGGACTATGGCTACCTGTGGTGGCAGTTCCGCTTCCCGATAAGCGGTGTGGAAACGAAGGTCTGGGCCATGAGCGGCAACGGCGGCAACTATGTGTTCGTCCTGCCCGAACGCGGCCTGGTCACCGTGGTCACCAGCAAGGCTTACAACAAGAGCTTCGCCCACCCCCAGTCCCAGGCCATCTTCCGCGATTACATTCTTAAGTCCCTGCCGCGCTGATTGCTTTCCTGCATAAGCTGCCGGGTTTTCAGGTCGGCGGGGCACCAGGGCGCCGCAAGCACCCTTTCCCGTTCCGCCGTGACCCGGCGATCGATAGCAGCGAGCACCGCCTCGAAAGCCGGATCCCCGGCGATGGAGGCGAACAAGGGCGAGGCGCGGAGGTAGCCCGCGTCCCGCCACCCCTTGTCCACCGCGTCGGAAAGGGCGGCAATCGCACCGCGCCGATCGCCGGTTGCCTGCAGCAGGACCGCCAGTTCGAGCCGGCTGGATGGCCATGGGTCGTCAACCAGGCTGGAGCGGGTCTGCGCAATACGATCGGCGAGCCACGCCGGGCTGGCAGGAACGCGCCCATAGACGGCCGCGAGTGTCGTCTGGAGCCTTGAGTCGGGGCGAATCGCATGGGCTTCGGCGAACGCGTTGGCCGCGGCGACCGGGTCATTGCGACGCAGGGCGAGTTCGCCATCCAGCTGCGCCAGCTCAGCGCGCGGCGTACCCCGCGCCCGGGCCTGGTCCAGCGCCGCGCGCGCTTCGTCGAAACGACCGTGCGCGAAAAGGAAGGCGGGCCAGGCAAGGTTGGAGAAAACGTTGTCTGGCGACAGTTCGAAGACGCGTCGATAACGGACCTCGGCCGCCGCGCCGAAACCGAGCAGCTCGTACTCGCGCGCGACCTGGACGTCGCGGAAACGTACGCGTGCCGGGTCGCCGTGCATGTCGAGATTGGCTCGCAACGCATCGGCCAGACGACCTTGCTCCTGATACAGGTAGGCGGCCGACGAACGGCTGGCGTCGTCGGAAGGTTCCAGTCGCACGGCTTGTTCGTATCCGGCGATAGCGCCGGAGATATCGCCAAGGCAATCGCGCGCATAGCSCAGTGCGGACCACGCGTCGGCGAGATCGGGCCGCAATGCGACGGCGCGCCCCGCCAGCCGTAACGCATCGCGCGCGTCATCCGCCCCAGTGTTGTAGAGACAGGTGCGTGCCGACCGCGTCCGACTCGCACCGGTCAGCGCGTCGGCATCGTCGGGGGCCTCGTGCAAGGCACCGTCGTAGAGGGCGAGCGCGCGTTCGTTGTTTTCGCGCTGGCCCATGGCGGCATACCAATGGGCGCGCTGGAGAAGTTCCTCTTGCGCGGTCGGTACTGGCTTCTGTTCGCGGCCAAGGAAACCGGCACCCAGCGCGACGGCGGCCAGTACGCTGACGGCGGCGAGTGCCGGCCAGATCGCATGCCGTCGCGGCGCGATTTCCTCGGCGAGCGGTTCGGGCGGCGCACCCAGCCGGTATCCGCGTCCGCGCACGGTGCGGATATAGCGTGGCTGGCGCGCATCGTCACCCAGCGCCTGACGCAGCAGGCGAACGCGCTGGGTCACGGTTTCCTCGTTCACCACGGCGGGCGCCCAGACGACCTCCATCAGCTCGTCGAAGCCAACGACGCGATCGCCGCGTTCGATCAGGCACGCCAATAGCTGGAAACTGAGTCCGGCCACATCGAGCGCGATGTCACCGCGCTCCACCCGCTGGCGCGCGAGGTCGATCGTCAGATCGAGCAGCCGGTAGCGGGTGTTCATGGCCGGGACGGTGACTCAACCGCCCGCAGGAAGCAGAAGCAACAGCGCGATGCCGAGGATGATGCGATACACGGCGAAGACGGTGAACTTGTGCGAGCGGATGTAACCGAGCAGCCACTTCACCGCGACGAAGGCGACGAGCGTAGAGACGACGAAAGCGACGCCGAGTCCGGTCCAGTCTTCGCCGGCGGCACCGCCCTGCCTGAAGGTCTTCAGCAACTCGTAGCCCGTGGCGGCGTACATGGTCGGAATGCCGACAAGGAAGGCGAACTCGGTGGCGGCCGCGCGGTTACTGGTGCCCGCAAGCATGGCGACGAAGATCGTCGACGCGGAGCGCGACGTACCCGGGAAGATGCCCGCAACAATTTGCGCCAGGCCAACCAGGATCGCCACGCGCCACGTGATCGCCACCTGGTCGGGACGGTGCATCGCGACCTTCTCGGCCGCAATCATCCAGATGCCGCCGATGATCAGCGCCCAGGCAATCGGGGTGATCGTCTCCGGCAGTTTGAAACCGAGTTTGGTCACGACCAGGCCGAGGGCTGCCGTGATGAGGAACGCCACGGCGAGCTTCATGACGTAGTCGCGCGTCTCCGGGCGCCGCCAGTTCTGAACCATGCTCCACAGGGTGCGCCAGTAAATGAAGGTCACCGCGAGGATGGCGCCTGCCTGGATTGCCACGTTGAACAGGTCAGAGCGCGCGCCGAGCCAGCGCTCTGCGATGAGCAGGTGACCGGTGCTGGAGACGGGAAGGAACTCGGTGATCCCTTCGACGATGCCGAGGAGGATGGCGCTGATCAGGTCGTTCACTGGCTAAGCATTCCGGGCGAGGGGACGGCGCATAGCTTAGCCGCTGACGGCCACCGTCACGCGGTGCGCACGCGGTGCGCTGATATTTTTCACCGTCGTAAGCAGCCTTCACCTGGAATGCCATGGCGTCCTCCCCAAGCCGGTTCCGTCGCCGATGCGGCGGTGTCCGTATCGCCGTTCTCGGCACCGCCCTGTTCGTCGTCGCCTGCGCGCCAGCGGTGCGCCCGCCTGCCTTTGCGCCTCGGGAGGAGGTGCCGATCGCCGGCTTGCCTACGACCCAGGCCGGTTGGCCGCAGCCGGAGTGGTGGAAGCGTTACGGCGACGCACAGCTCGACCGGATCGTCGATATCGCCATGCGTGGCTCGCCGGACCTGGAGCAGGCCGAGGCACGCTATCGCACGGCGACGCGCGCGGTGGATTCCGCGCGGGCCGATCTGAACCCGCAGGTGCGCGGCTTGCTCAGTGGGACCCACGGATACAGCGATGTCGCCGTCAAAGGCGACGTGCCGGGTGCAGCCGGCAGCGCCCAGAGCTTCCAGCTTAACCCTGGCAAGAGCTGGAGCAACAGCGGGGCAGCCGGCGCGCTGGCCACCTGGGATCTCGACATCTGGGGCAAGCAGAAGGACGCCGTATCCGCTGCCGTCGGCCAGGCCCGTGCCGCTGAAGCAGAGCGCGCGTCGGCGGCGACGTCGCTGCAGTACAACGTGGTCAACACCTATTACGACTGGCAGGCGCAGCAGGCGCGGCTCCAGGTCGCCCGGCACGCGGCGGACAGCTCGGCGCAATACCGCGAGCTGGTCGAGCTACGTGTGCACGCCGGCCTCGACGATCCCACCTCGCTCGACCAGGCCGATGGCCAGCTCGCCCAGCAGCGACGCGCTGTGGCCCAGCTCGAAGGCGCGGCGAGCCTCGACCTCGTGCAGTTGGCCGCGCTTGCCGGCGTCTCGCCCAAGGATCTCGGCACGCTCACGCCGTCTCCCCTGCCGACGCCCGACACCACGCTGCCCGCCGGCGCGCGGTTGGGCTTGCTGGCGCGGCGTCCCGATATCACCGCCGCCCGTTGGCAGATCGAGGCCTCCTCGAAGAACATCGACCAGACCCGTAAGGCTTACTACCCCGACGTGAGTCTCACGGGACTGGCGGCCTTCCTGCGGACGTATCCGGATCTTGGGTCGGGCACGCGTACCGACCTGAAGCTCGCAAACATCGGTCCGTCCATCCAGCTACCGATCTTCAGCGGTGGACGCCTTCGCGCCCAGTTCGAGAGCGCCCAGGCGCAGCTCGACACCGCCGTGGCGCAATACGACGGTGCCGTCGTGCAGGCGGCCGGACAGATTGCCCAGAGCGTCACGACCCTGCAGATGCTCGACGACCAGCGCGTGCAGGTAGACCGGCAGTACGACGCCAGCGCGGCCCAGCGGACCAAAGCGGCCGACCGTCGCTCGAAAGGTCTGATCGACGATCGCACCTGGCTCAACGCCGACATGCAGCTCGACCAGCAGCGCGACGCGCGCCTGCAGCTCACCAGCCAGATGCTTTCGGCAAACCTTTCCCTCATCCACGCGCTCGGCGGCGGGTACTACGCTGACGACGCTCCCGCTCTTCCGGCTGGCAACACCGGCAAGGACTCCCCGCGATGACCCCAGAAAACGACGAGCCGCGCGACGACGGCGAAACCGGCACCGCGCCGCTGCCTTTCAAGTATCGCTACAAGTACCTGCACAAGTACGGTGACGAGTCGCCGCGCGGCGAGCGTGACGAGGAGAAGCACGACGAGAAGGAGGGCGACGACGACGGGGAAGACAAGGACGGCAAGGACAAGGAGAAAGACGGCAAGGACAAGGATGGTAAAGACAAGGACGGCAAGGACGACGACAAAAAAGAAGACCCGAAGGCCAAGCGCAAGAAAGTCATCGTCCTCTCCATCATTGCCGCGGTCTTCATCCTCGCCGCCCTGGGCTGGTTGCTGTTTTATATCTTCGTCCTCTCCAAACGCGAGACCACCGATGACGCCTACGTGCAAGGCGACATGGTGACGATCTCATCGCGTGTGCCCGGTACCGTCATCGAGGTGGACGCCGAGGAAACCGAGCGTGTCCATGCAGGCCAGGTGCTGATCAAGCTCGACCCCGTGGATGCCAACGTTGCCCTGATGAACGCGGAGGGCCAGCTCGCGCAGGCCGTACGCGAGGCCCAGGCAAAGATGCAGCAGGCCAACCAGGCCGACGCCGCGATCCCGCAGCGGCGTGCCCAGTACGAGCAGGCGCGCGACGAATACAACCGTCGCCATCCGCTGCTTGAGCGTCGTGCTGTATCCGCCGAGGAAGTCGATAGCGGCAAGCGCCAGATGGAACAGGCGAAGGCCGCACTGGACGCCTCCGAGCGCGAAGCGGCAGCGGCGCATGCGCAGGTCGACGGCACGACCGTCGATACCTATCCGGCGGTGATCCAGGCGCGTTCCCAGTTCCGTAACGCGTGGGTCAACAACGGCCGCAACGCCATCGTTTCGCCGATCGAAGGTTATGCCGCGCGCCGCCAGGTGCAGGTGGGCCAGCGCATCCAGGCAGGCCAGGATCTGCTCACCGTCGTGCCGTTGTCGGACCTGTGGGTGGACGCGAACTTCAAGGAGACGCAGCTCGAGCACATCCGCATCGGTCAGCCGGTAAAGATCACCACGGACATGTATTCCGACGTGGAATATCACGGCAAGGTGATCGGCCTTAACGCCGGCACGGGCAGTGCGTTCTCGTTGCTCCCGGCCGAGAACGCCACCGGTAACTGGATCAAGGTGGTTCAGCGCCTACCGGTACGCATTGCGATCGATGCCGAGGACCTGCGCAAGCATCCGCTGCGCATCGGCCTGTCCACCGACGTCAACGTCGATACGCACGACCGCGATGGTCGCGTGTTGTCCGATACCGCTCGCGGCAAGCCGTTGGCAAGCACGAACGTCTATGAGCAGGAGATGGGCGAAGCTGACCAGCACGCCGAGGAGATCATCCGCGCCAACACCGTGGATGCGACCCCGAAGCCGGTCCCGGCCAAGCGCGGCGGTTGATCGATGGCAGGGCAGAACGGCAACGGCGCATCGAGACCACCGCTGACCGGTGGTGCGCTCGTGTTGCTCACCGCGGGCGTGGCACTGGCCACCTTCATGGAGGTGCTCGATATCTCCATCGTCAATGTGTCGGTGCGAACCATCGCCGGCAATGTCGGCGTGAGCAGCAACGAAGGCACCATGGCCATCAGTGCCTACTCGATGGCAAGCGCGGTCATGCAGCCCCTGACCGGTTGGGTCGCGCGTCGCTTCGGTGAAGTGCGTACGTTCATGATCTCGGTCACACTGTTCGTCGTGTTCTCGGCGCTTTGCGGGTTCTCGACGAGCATGCCGATGCTGATCGTCTTTCGCTTGTTGCAGGGCGCTGTCTCGGGCCCCATGGTGCCGCTGTCGCAGACCCTGTTGCTCAACAATTATCCCGTGGCGAGACGACCCATCGCGTTGGCGCTATGGGCCATGACCGTCGTTGTCGCGCCGGTGTTCGGACCCATCCTCGGCGGTTGGATCACCGATAACTATCATTGGTCGTGGATTTTCTTCATCAACATCCCGGTCGGCATCTTCGCTGTTGTCGTCACTTATGCGCTGCTGCGTGATCGCGAGTCGAAAGTGGTCAAGATGCCGATCGACGCGATCGGTCTGTTCCTTCTGGCCGTGGGTGTGGGCTGCCTGCAGTTCATGCTCGATAACGGCAACGACGACGACTGGTTCACTTCGAAAACCATCGTCGTGTTGGCCATCGTATCGCTGGTCTGCATCACCTTTCTCATCGCCTGGGAGCTCATGCACAAGCACCCCGTGGTGGAACTGAGACTACTGGGAAGACGAAACTTCTTCGTCGGTGTGCTCTGTCTTTCGCTGGGCATGTTCGCCTTCTTCGGCGGTACCGTAGTCATGCCGATGTGGGTGCAGGAGGTCCTTGGTTACACGGCGACCTGGGCCGGCTTCGTCGTCGCGCCCATCGGCATCCTTGCGATCGTGCTGTCGCCCATCGTCGGCGTGTTCCAGAGCAAGTTCGATCTGCGTCTGCTGAACACCATCGGCTTTGCGGTGTTCGCGGGTGCATCGTTCTACATGTCCGCGCTGAGTACGAATGCCGCCTACAGCGACATGGCCCTGCCGCGTCTTTGCATGGGTGCGGGCATCGCCCTGTTCTTCGTGCCGGTGAACCAGATCATCCTTTCRGGCATGCCGGACGACGAAGTGGCCAGTGCGTCGGGCCTGTCGAATTTCTTCCGGACGCTGGCGGGCAGCATCGCTACGGCAGTGAGCACCACGATGTACTCGCATCGAACGACTTACCACCACGCCKTGCTAGCGGAAAATGTCAGCGCCGGAAGCCGAACGACGACCGAATACCTGGACCGGTTCCAGGCGCTGGGTGTGCAGGGGCCGACAGCGAACGCCGCGCTCAACCGTATCGTCGACCTGCAGGCGGCGACGCTGGCGGTGAACGATGTCTTCTTCGGGTTCGCGCTGATTTTTCTGGTCGCGATGGTGGCGATCTGGTTTGCGAAGCCGCCGTTTGCATCGGGTGGTACGCCGGGGCATTGAGGGGCATTGAGGGGCGTGCCTGGCGCTGAGGGGTCGGGTTATCGCCGCTGAAGCGGCTCCCACAACGAGCTAAGCGCCTCCTGTGGGAGCCGATTCATCGGCGATGCTCTAACCGACCGCCGAAAAATCCAGCGTCTCCGTAAGATCACCCGCCGCCGGTCCACCCGCCGCAACCATCGCATCCTCACGCATCTTCAACCCCGGCAGCTTCTCCAGCTTGAACCGACGTGTCAAAAAGCGCGCAATCGAACCCGTGTCGTAAATCGTATGTTCGACATGCCCACGTTTGGCATACGGCGAAACCACCAACGCGGGAATTCGCGTGCCCGGGCCCCAACGATCGCCCTTCGGCGGAGCGACGTGGTCCCACCAGCCACCGTTCTCGTCGAATGTGACGATGACGAGCATGTCCTTCCACTGTGGACTCGACCGCAGCGCATGCACGACGCCCGCGACATGGCGGTCGCCAGCTTCGACGTCCGAATACCCGGCATGCATGTTGAGATCGCCCTGCGGCTTATAGAACGTCACGGGTGGCAGCTTGCCGGCGGCGACGTCGGCAAGGAACAGATTGGTCTTCGCCGTCTCACCCAGACCACCGTCGCGCAGGTGCCGTTTGCGCGCTTCGGTACCCGGCGCGAGCGTGACGAAATAATTGAGCGGTTGGTGGTGCGGCTGGAAATTCGGCGTCTGCGGGAACTGCTTGTCGGCGCTATCGCCCTCGCCCTTGCCGTCCAGCGCGGCCTGGAAGCCACCGCCATACCAGGCCCAGTCCACGCCCTTCTCCGAGAGCACGTCACCGATGTGCTTGTGCTTCTGCGGAACCAGCGTGTTCGCACTCGTGGCGTCGGCGAGCAACGGATTCTTCGAATCGACGTTGAAGCCCGGCGAGAATGGCGGGCCGATGGTGTTGACCGCGAAGAAGTCAGGCGTGAGCTGGCTGTGGTGAGCGAATTTCGGCTTGCCCTGCATGGCGCTGGCCGGGGAGTCTTCCGCCATCTTCAGGCGATAGTCGAGTGGATCACCGCTCTCGGTCACCGCGATACCGAACTGCGAGGGACTCTTGTCTGCATCCGGATAGAACGGCGGCTGCGCGGCGACGAGATACTGGTGGTTGAGGAACGAGCCGCCGAAGGCACCCATGAAGAAGTTGTCGCACAGGGTGTATTGCTCGGCGAGGCGCCACAGGCGCAGATGCACCGGCGAGGACGCGTAGTGACCCATCGTCATCGCGCCGTTGTCGCCCCAGGCGACGAATCCGTCGTTCTTGCCGCCGTTGATCTGCAGCTGGTTGTTGTAGAAGGCGTGCACGAGATCGCGGGTGACCACGCCGTGCGGCAGCGGCGTGCCGTCTCCCGTGTGCAGGGCCCACGGCGCGTTCGGAAGGCCGGTGATGTCTTGCTCGCCGACCTTGTAAGGCTTGTGGTCGACCACCTGCTGGTGCGGTACAAGGCCGCCCCATATCGGCGGCAGCGTCGTCAGCGGCTTTCCATCGCGGTCGCGCTGCAGGTAACGCTCCGGAGGCACGGCAGCCAGCGGCTGCTGAAGTCCCGGGAACTCGGCAAACAGGTTATTGAAGCTACGATTTTCCGCGTAAATCACGACAACGTGCTGTACGTGCTTTTCCAGCAGCGCGTCGAGTTCCTTGCCGCCCGGCGCAGGCGCAAGTCCTTTCGATTCGCCAGCGGCGACCTCGGCCACCCCACCCAGCGCAAGCACCGCGCCGGTCGTGGCAATACCGCCCAGCAGGCGGCGTCGGCCGGCATCCGGCGTGTCGTTCTCGGTTTTCTTCGTCATGGATGGATTCGCGATGGCAGGGGTGGGCGCGAGCTCCTGAGGGGGGGAGAGCTCGATTACGGCTGTTCCGGCAGGGTAATCGATGTGTGTTTCAGGCAAAACCTTTCCCTGGGCAGCCGCGGGGCGATGCGATCAGCCCGTCGAGGGCTCCGGGTTCGCCGCAAGCCACGCACGGATCTCCGATGCGGGGCCCTGCTGGTCAGCATCGTTCCCGAAGCGAGTGAGGAAGTCCTTGGCCGAGCGATAGCGATTAGGGCTGTTCGTGTCCTTGTCCACGCAAGCGCGAATGACGTAACCGTCGGCGTTGGCGGGATTGTGTTGGATCAATTGGTCGGCGATCGCGCCGGCCTTCGCGTAGTTCCTGCCTTCGTGCGAATAGAAATCGCCGAGCGTCGCCAGGACCCAGTCATCGGCGCCATGTTCCGTCGCATACACCAGAAGAGGCTCCGCCAACGCCGGCTCGTGGAGGCGACGCAGCGCGACGCCTGCACTTCCGGTGACCTCAACGGAGCGCGGATGTTCGTGTGTGGCGCGGATGAGTTCCGCCTTCGCCCATTCTCGGTAGTAGCCTTTGCTACCCAGGTTGCCGACGACGTAGAGTGCGTCATCCTGCGAGTTATCGAATCTCAGCGCCTCCACCGCCAGCACGAAGGCTTCTTCGCGCTGCCCGGCGCGGTTGGCGTCTGCGGCAAGCTGGCTGAAGTCGTGGCCCGTGGCTACGTCACTAGCCAGCGAAAGATATCCGTCGTCAGCCGGTGGGGTGAGGTTCCCGTCCGTCGCGGCCTGAATACGCGCATGGCTTGCCGCGACCCAGAGCAGAGGCGTGTGCTCGGCAGCGGCGGCTGCCTCCTTGGCTTGTTGGTCGACCCAGGCCGCGCTGCCACCCCACTTCCTGCCGGTGAAACTGGCCTGGTCGAGGCGTAGGACGAAATTGTTCGGTTGCACGACATACCCGCGTTCGATAGCCGCCGTCGCATAGCGACGATCGCCGACCAGTACGCCCATGCGAAGCATGTCGGCATAGATCGTCGGAACGGCCGGCGACATGGCTGCCGCACGATCCAGGTCGCGACGTGCGAACGCCGCCAGCTGTCGTGCTGCGCGCCATTGTTCCTCGCGGGTTTTCGATGCGAGATCGGCGCCGCGCGCCTCAAAGGCCGCCCGCTGGTACTGCATGCCGCTGGCTGCCACGGCGAAGACGCTATCTGGCCGCTGGTGCATCCAGGCATCGATGGCTGCGCGCATTTCCGGGTCGGCGTCATCAAAGCCCGCACGGTTTACTGCCTGATCGAAGATGGCCGGATACCGGGTGTCGTGCATCTGCATTTGCAGGTAGCCGGCCAGGATGCGGTCGACTTCGGCGCCTTTGCCGGCGGCGATAAGCGAACGGAATCCCGCGATATCCGTCATTTCGGTAAGGCGGTATCGGCAATACGCGGCCACGCCGTCCGCATGCCAATGCGAGCCGGGCGGGTCGGGCATGTGCAGACAGCGCTCGATCGGGTCGGCGATCTTCGAGGCCGATTGCACCTGCGTCATAAACGCCTCGAAAGCCGACGAGGCCGTGGCCTGGCCCTGACCACTCGCGCGCGTCGCCGCCGGTGGCTGCCAGACCTTTGAAGCGGCAAGCGCTGCGACGGCCAGTAATAGCCCGCCCAACAGAAGAGCGCGTCGATTTCCCCGCTTGATCATATCCATCCCTTTGTCGCCTTTAAAATTCGCGTAGCCACTTCGCCGAGACGCGAGCGACATCGTCCGCTCCAGGGTGCTCGGCCGTTGCGCGTTTCAGCGCGGCCTTTGACCACTCGGCGTAACCGTTATGCCTGCCAACGGCACCGATGACCTCGAGGGCTTCCTCCTGTCCGCTATCGAACCGCAGGGCCTCGACGGCGAGAATCATGGCGGCGTCGCCGTCGCCTCCTAACCGACCCCAACTGGCAAGGTGGCCAAGGTCGCTTGCGGGGGCAACTTCGGGCAGATCGAATAGCGGTTTGCCGTCGTTCGGCGCACCACCGGCGTCTTCCTTGTCGATCGCGATGGACAGGCGACCGGTGACCACCCACATGAGTGGAAAGTGGTCGGCCAGCGCCGCGGCCTCCGCTCGCTGCTGTATCTGCGACTCGCGGCTGCCGCCCTGCTCCCCGCTCGCTATGCTGGCCTGGAGCAGCCGAAGGGAAAGGTTGCCGGGTTGCATCGCGAGTCCGCGCTGCGAGGCAGCTTGCGCGTAGGTCGTGTCCCCGGTCATGGCGCCGACGAGAAACATGTCTGCGTAGATCGAAGGTATGGCCGGCGTCATGGTGGCAGCACGGTCGAAGTCCGCGCGCGCTTTATCCACCGGTGGCGGGGTCGCCGTGCCGCCTCCGCGTTCCGCCTCCGCCCGGTACTGCATGCCGCTTGCGGCAAACGCGAAGGCGCTGTCCGGTCGCTGTCGCTTCCAGGCATCGATGGCCGCCCGGGTCTTTTGGCTGGCATCGTGGAAGCCTGCCGCGTACATCGCATGGTCGAGGCGCCCCGCAGCGGCCGGGTCATCCATCTGCGCGCGAAGGTAGCCAGCGAACTCGCGGTCCACGGTCGCGGCCTTGCCCTGCGCCATCAGTGCCTGGAACCGTGCCGGGGTCATCGTAGGTACGGCGTGGTAACGGCAGTAGGCAGCCACACCTGCGGCGTTCCAGTGGGTTCCCGGTGGATCCGGCATCTTCAGGCAGCGCTCCAGCGGATCGGCAATCGCCGAGGCCGTCGCGACGTGCTGCATGAAAGCTGCCAGAGGTGACGCGTCCTTGGGCAACCAGGGCGCCGCATGCGCCGCCCCGAAAGCCAGTGCGACCATTACGAACGCGCGTCGATATCCCTGCGATGCCATATCCATCCCCTGTCATGGTGTGCGTTGCCGCCTGATGATAGCCGTAGCCGGCGGGCAGGGGATGCGACACAATCCGCCGAAACCGAAGGGGCAGGGATGGACGCCATGACTCGATCGAAAGGAGGTCGCCACACGTTGCGTTGCATGCCTGAGCTGGTGCTTCTGCCCGGCATGGATGGCACCGGGACGCTCTTCGGGCCCTTCCTCGCAGCACTGGGCGACGTCACCCCGGCGCGCGTCATCCCATACCCGGCGAGCGGCACGACCAGCTACACGGAACTCACGGCCTGGGTTCGTGACCGTTTGCCTCATCGTGATTTCGTCTTGCTTGGCGAGTCGTTTGCCGGACCCGTAGCCGCAAGTCTGGCCGCGGAGCGGCCGGAGGGTCTTCGAGGACTCATCCTCTGTTCGACGTTTCTGCGTAACCCACGCCCGGTGGCACGTTATCTGTCGCCACTGATCGGCCTGCTCGGCGTCTCACGGGGATTCGCGCGGCTAGCCTCCCTCGCGCTTCTTGGACGGCGGCCCGGTGCCGATATCCGTAAGCAATTCATCGAAGCGGTCGGTGACATGAACGCACCAACCCTGCGCGGGCGTTTACGGTCTGTTCTCTCGGCGGACGGGGGCACGACGCTTTCCGGCATCGACGTGCCGGTGCTCTGTCTGCGCGCCACTCGCGACGTGCTCGTCCCGRCCTCCTCGGCCGAGTGGATGCGGCACGTCCTGCCTAGGGCGCGAATCGTTGATGTGGAAGGGCCGCACGGACTGCTGCAGGCCTCGCCTCAGGCCTGCGCCCGGCACGTGAGCGAGTTCATCGACGGCCTACCGGCGGCCACCTGACCTGGAAACCCCTGGTGCAAGCGATGTGCAAATGCACCACATTGGTGCATTTGCACATCGCCCTCGCCGCCGTTCTATGATGCGAAAGCTTGGTCCTGGCCGGTCCGTCGATGGCGGCTGCGCTGGCATAGCGATTGCTAAATGGACTCCGCCCACCTACCCGAGGTTTTTATGTCCGCCGCTTCGAAAGTGCTGAACCTGATCCAGGACGAGGAAATCGAGTTCGTTGATTTTCGCTTTGCCGACATCCTCGGCAAGCACCATCACACGACGTTTCCCGCTCACGCCATCGACGAGAGCACCTTCGAAGACGGCAAGATGTTCGACGGTTCGTCGATCGCCGGCTGGAAGGGCATCAATGAATCCGACATGGTGCTCATGCCGGATCCGGAAACCGCTCACCTCGATCCGTTCAGCGCGCACAAGCAGCTGATCCTGCATTGCGACGTGCTCGAGCCGAGCACCATGCAGGCGTACGGCCGCGATCCGCGCTCGATCGCCAAGCGCGCCGAGGCCTACCTGAAGTCGACCGGCATCGCCGACACCGCCTTCTTCGGTCCCGAGCCCGAGTTCTTCATCTTCGATTCGGTCCGCTGGCAGAACGACATGGGCCGCGTGTTCTACGAAATCGGCTCCGAAGAAGCCGCCTGGTCGTCGCGCTACAAGTACGACGGCACCAACACCGGCCATCGTCCGGGCGTGAAGGGCGGTTACTTCCCGGTTGCGCCTGTGGACAGCCTGGGCGACCTGCGCGCCGATATGTGCAAGGTGCTCGAGTCGCTCGGCCAGGTGGTCGAAGTGCACCACCACGAAGTCGCCAACGCGGGCCAGTGCGAAATCGGTACGCGCTTCAACACCCTGGTGAAGAAGGCCGACGAACTGATGACGATGAAGTACGTCATCAAGAACGTCGCCCACCAGGCCGGCAAGACCGTGACCTTCATGCCGAAGCCGATCGTCGGCGATAACGGCTCGGGTATGCACGTGCACCAGTCGTTGTCGAAGAATGGCGAGAACCTGTTTGCCGGCGATCTCTACGGCGGCCTGTCGCAGACGGCGCTGTGGTACATCGGCGGCATCTTCAAGCACGCCCGTGCCATCAACGCCTTCGCCAACTCCACGACGAACAGCTACAAGCGCCTGGTTCCGGGCTTCGAAGCGCCGGTGATGCTCGCCTACTCGGCGCGCAACCGCTCGGCCTCCTGCCGTATTCCGTACGTGTCGAGCCCGAAGGGTCGTCGTATCGAAATCCGCTTCCCGGATCCGATGCAGTCGGGCTACCTGACGTTCACCGTGCTGATGATGGCCGGCCTCGACGGCATCCTGAACAAGATCGACCCGGGTGCACCGGCCGACAAGGATCTCTACGACCTGCCGCCGGAAGAGGAGAAGAACATCCCGCAGGTCTGCGCCAGCCTCGATGAGGCGCTCGTCGCCCTCGACAAGGATCGCGAGTTCCTGAAGGCGGGCGGCGTGTTTACCGACGACTTCATCGACGGCTACATCGCGCTGAAGATGCAGGAAGTGACCCGCTATCGCGCCAGCACCCACCCGCTCGAGTTCCAGATGTACTACGCGATCTGATCGCGATCCAACTCGGGGTGAGGGAAGAGGGGCGCTTCGGCGCCCCTTTTTTTGCGCTCGGCTCGCAGCATTTAGCGAATTCGCAAGGGCACGGTATAGTCCTTCATGACATGTCAGCGGCTGCTGCCGGCTGATCCCTGGGAGGGGCACCCGCATGAAGAAGATCGTCCTCAGCGCCCTGGCGCTGATCGAGCCCGTGTTTGCGTCGGCTGCCGATGCTCCGGGCAATAACTACGACTGGCGCACTAATTGGCCGACACACTACGTATTCGCCGATGGCACGGACCTTGGCCTGTCCGTGAAGTACCAGTACGACGTCGATCACTTCTCGCACGATGACGGTCTGTATGAGAACGCGCAGACGAATAGGCGCAAGGAATTCGGCTTCTTCATTCGCAAGAAAGGGGTATACGACGCCACTGTCGTATTCGACTTTCAGGCGAAGACCTGGCTCGACACATTCTTCCGCTTGCAGACCAAGGCGCTCTTCAACGACGACTACGGCGCGGTCCGCGTCGGCTTCATGAAGACGCCGGTCGGCTTCGAAGGCAATACCAGCACGGGCACCACATCGTTCCTGGAACCGTCGCTGCCGATGCAGGCGGTCTACGCGAATCGTCGCATCGGTATCGACTGGGCGCTGACCCGGAAGGCCTACCTCGTGCAGCTGGGCTACTACAACGGCGGCAACCTTCAAGGTGACCTCGACGGCCGGATGGTCGCCGGACGCGCGGCGTGGACCCCGTTGAACGATCCGGGCAACGTGCTCCATCTCGGCAGTTCGGTGTCGCGCGAAACGCCCTATGGCACGACCGACGGCCGCGACCGTTACACGCCACCTAACGTGCGCCTTCGCGCCTTGCCGGAAGCCGGACTGACTACCCAGCGCCTGATCGACTCCGGCGTTCTGAGCGTGGCGGATCATGTCGACCGGCGTGGTCTCGAAGGGCTTTGGATCCACGGACCCTGGTCGGTGCAGAGCGAGTATCTGGACGCCAAAGTGAAGCTCGAGAACAAGCCGGCCTATGAGGCGCACGGCTGGTACGCCTTCGGAAGCTGGGTAGCCACCGGCGAATCGAGGACCTATAGCGGCGGCAACGTCTCCGACGTTTTGCCGAAGGGCCCCTGGGGCGCCCTGGAGTTCCTGATCCGTTACAGCACGCTCAATCTCGACGACGGCCCCACGCTGGGCGGCAGGGAGCACGACTGGACGTTCGGCGCGAACTGGTACCTCACGAAGTACCTCAAGCTTCAAGGCAACTACGTTCGTGCGATCAGCGACCATCGCGATCTTCGTGTCGATCCCCATATCGTCGAGGTTCGCGCTCAGATCATGTTCTGACCGGCGTCAGCTCGTTCGAAGGCGACGCACGAGTTCATCGCGGACGACGCCTTCGTCCAGAGGTGTTTCGACGCCACGGGCATGCCGCGACGGCGGCATCGGCACGAACTCGCAGCCGGACAGGCGTTGCCGCGGTAGCTCTCCTTCGAGGAGGAAGCGACCGACGGCTCGCTCGATGCAGGGCGTGGCCGAGCTGCCGAATACCCCGTGCCCAGTCATGCCACGTGCAAGCACCAGGTGAGCATTCGGCGAAGCGTTGAAGGCACGAATCGCCCCCGTCAGCGGCGTCGCCGGGTCGAACTCCGCTTGAACCATGAGCATGGGCGGCGCCTTGGCGAGGCCCGCCAATGAAGGGCGCGACCGCGGGGCCGTGGGCCAGTACAGGCACGTCAGACCGACGGTGACAGGAACGCCGTTGGAAGCCGAATACTTGGCCCCGATGTTGTTGGCCATCCCACGCAACGACGTCAGGTTCTTCTGCCATGGCGTATCGCCACAAACGACCGCGTGATAGACCGAGAAGTCGACCAGGCGCTCGGCCTCGGAATCGAAAGCCAGGCCCTGCTCGGCCGTCGCAGCAAATCTGATCGCGGCACGACGGATATCGTTATCCACGGCGCTATCGCGGCTGAAACGGTGGCCTTYCATGCGCGCGAGAAGATGAGCCTGGGTGCCTTTCCCGTCAGCCAGAATCCAGTCGGCCATCGTCAATGCGGCAACCAGCTCCTCGGGGGTGTCGATCGTCGACGCCCAGGCTTCGTGTGCCCGATGAGGCATGTTGCGAAAACGCGCCATGACCTCGTCGGCATCGCTGCCGACGCCATAAAGTGCCGGCGCGGCAAGGGCAGGGCGCAATGCGGTTCGCGCAAACGACGACTGGCGCTCGTAAGGATCGTCCGCCAGCTGGTCTTCGAAGGTGCCGGCATGATTCATCGCCGAGTCGAGAACGATGCGGCCCGCATGGTCGGGGTACGCGGAGGCGTAGAACGCGCCGACCCACGTGCCGTACGAGATCCCGACAAAGTTCAGTACGTTCTCGTGCAGGGCAAGTCGAGCCTGTTCCATATCCCGAACGTGCTGAAGGGTTCCCACATGCGGATGGAGTGGGTCCGCAGCGCAACCTGCGGCATAGGCTTTTGCATCCTTCGCGAAGCCGTCCCAGTTCCAGTCGGCGAGGTCGACCGTGGGGTCGTGTCCATCGCTCGCCTCGGGATGACGACAGGTGAAGCGCGTACCACCGCGTAACCCGCGGGGAATGACGGCGATCAGGTCGTAACGGTCGGTCAGGCGTCGCTTGTCGCCATCGAGTGGGTGGTCGAGGGAGCGGGTCGACCACAAGTAGCCAAAGCCCGGCAGGAAATCCAGGGGATTGCCACCGGGTCCGCCGAAGTTGAAGAAGATCGAGCCTTCGCGGCGCGCGGGATCGCCGGCCCTGAATCGTACGAGGCCCACGGTGAGTGACCCGAGCGCGGGGGTGTCCGCATCGAGCCACGCCGGCATGGTCCCGCACTCGAGGCGCGCGCCAAGCGCGGCGATCCACCCCGCTTCGAGAAGCTCCGGCGTGCACGCCCGCCAGGTGATCTTTGTCGTAGTGGCCGTTGCGCGGAGGTCGATGGGAAAGATGAAGCAAACCGCGGCAAAAGAAGCACACAGAAGTGCACTTGCATGCGACCGACGTGCGAGCGCTGGGTTCACGGCTGGGTCCCTCCCACGGGGATCAAGGTGGAACGCATGCCCGAAAGTTCCACGCGAAGTGCAGCGGCGCGTCCCGGATGTGTGAATCCGCGTTCGGGACCACCATGTGCTGCCGGAGTTGCTGCGCAACGGTATTTGCGTCCCGCCGGCAGGATGCCGGTGAGCAGGTAGCGACCGACGGTATCCTCAATGCACGCGGAATCCGTGAAGCCAAAGACGCCATGCTCGTCGATACCTTCAGCCACGAGGAGGTGAGTCGTGGCACTGCGCTCGAACGCGGCGTTGGCACTCTCGAGCGGTGTCGTCGGGTCCAATGAGGCGTGGACCATGAGGATGTCGCCGGCAGCACTCATGCGGCTCAGCGGAGGACGCATGGCCTGCGATCCTCCCCAGTACACGCAGTGGTATTGCAGCCCCAGCCCGTTCACGGTGGGAAGGCCCCGGGCGAGCGTCGCAATCCTGGCTTGATGATGAGCGGTATCACCGTTGTAAGGCATGTCATTGCACATGACAGCCGAGAACACGGAGTCGACCGCGTCGAGCGCAAACGGTTCGGGCTGATGTGTCCCCGGAAAGAGCCGCCATGGCTGGTCTATGACCGCGTTGCGTATCGCCGTGTCGACGGCGTCCTCATGATGGAATCGATAGGCCTGCGCACGCGCGATGAGCGTTTCAATGCTGATGTCAGGCTCGACGCGCAGCCAGTCCGACACGGTCAGCGCCCCAAGGAGGTCCTCGGGTGTTTTCCAGAATCCGCCCCAGGCCTGTCGGACGCGAAAGGTAAGGCCCTCGACCTGGGCGACAACCGTCGCGACATCCGCTCCGAGTCGATAGCGATCAGTGTCATTTGCAGCGGGTTCGCCGACAAGGCGATCGAATCTTGCCTGCGATGCCTCCTTGCTGCGGGTGACGTTGGTATCCCAATCGGCCGTCCAGTCCATGCTGGAATCGAGCACCATGCGTCCCACCCGTTCGGGGAAGGTGGCCGCATACCAGCTGCCGAGCCACGCGCCGTAGGAAAAACCCAGGTAGTGCAGTCGCGGTTCACCCAATGACTGGCGCGCGACCTCCATGTCATACGCCGTCTGCTCGGTATTGATGAACCGATGGAGCGGATTGGCGCGACACGCGGCAGCGGTCGCACGCATGTAGCTTTCCATCCGCTGGACATTCGCCGGCGAAGAATCGGCGACGATGTCGTTGTAGTCGGTCGACTGGGCGTCGGATGTACACGTAAAGCGAGTGCCGCCTTCGAGCCCGCGTGGAACGACGCCGATCAGGTCGAATTGCGCGGAGAGATGTTTCTTCGTCCCGTGCACGGGGTGTTCGGCATACGCGTCGTCCCAGTACTGTGCCAATGATGGCAGGTAGTGCATCGGGGTTTCGCCCGGCCCGCCCGGGTTGAAGAAGATGGCACCCTGCCGATGCGCCGGATCGCTCGCGGCGACGCGGATGAGGGCGACATCTATATTTCCGGCCTGGGGATGATGATGATCCAGCGGAACGGACATCGTGCCGCAGCGCAAGCGCTCACCCAGCCGAAAGGCGCTTGCTCGTACGAGCGTCGGCGAGCATGGAGCCCACGTGATCGTCGTGGCTTGCAACGCGGGGAGCTGCCAGTTCGGTGTTTCCTGTGCGGAACTCGTGCCGTGACATAGCAACATGCCCCACATGGCCAGGGTGACTTGCTTCTTCATAAGGGCAGCGCCTTGTAAGGGCCGCCTACGTTAGGAGGCGGCGCACTCCGTCGGCATCAGCGCACGCACCGGATCAGTGTCAGAATTCGTCGTGATCCGCTGGCACGAGCGGCCCCTCCATGGGCGTGGGTTCGGTCGCAGTCTGGGATGGCCCGCCCGGCATGGCATCGACGGGATTATCGAACACCTCGTTGCACGCGAACGCGCGCGATCGTGTGGCCGGCAGCTCACCGGTGAGCAGGTAGCGTGACGCCGTTCGCTCGATGCATGGGGACGTCGTGAAGTTGAACACGCCGTGCAGGCTCGAGTTACGCACGAGTAGCATCCGGGCATTGGCGAAGGCGTGGAGCACGTGACTGGCGCCTGCCAGCGGCGTGGACGTGTCTTTCTCGGACTGGATCAGAAGGAATGGCGATGCGCTTCCCAGTACGGTGAGATTTGGCTGGCGAGCACCAGGGCCGCCCCAGCGCGAGCATGTGAGCTCCTCCATCGTGGCGTCACCCGTGAAGTTGAAATACCGCGCGGCATAACGCCGCGCGGATTCGCGTATCTCGGCTTCACTCCGCGGCCACGAAACGTCGTTGCAGCCCATGAGGATGCGCACGACGCCGCCGTCCGGTTCCGTGTCCGTCGAGGGATCCGTGGCAGACGCGGAATACAGCGTGCGAGCCAGCTGGCCGGCTTCCCAGCGCAGGCGTCTGTCCAGCGCCTGGTCGTTGCTGAAGATGGTGCGGCCAATGAAGCGCGTCATGGCCTCCAGGGTCGGCGGATCGCCGCTGGCCATCCACTCCACCAGCTTCAGGGCGGCAGCGAGGCGTACCGGCGTATCGAGGCGTCCCGCCCAGGCCTCACGGGCACGCGCTGGAAAGTCGTCGATGGCTGAGGCGACCGTGTCGCGGCTTGTGCCCAGTCCGAAACGGGTGGGGTCACGCAGCACCGGCGCGACGACGTCCTCGCTGAAGGCGCGCTGCTGCGCCGCCAGGGCCATAAGCGCCGCGGCGCGGTACCCGTGCATGAGATCCATGGTCGAATCCAGGAGCAAGCGGCCGGTGTGCGTCGGATACATGGATGCATACCAGGCACCCACCATGCCGCCGTAGGAAATGCCATAGAAATGGAGACGTTCGTCGCCAAGGACGCGGCGAACCATGTCCATGTCGTGCGCGTGCTGTTCGGTGTTGATGTGGCGGGCGCCCGCTGGTGTCGAGCACGCGTCCACCGTCGCCTGGGCGCTCTCGACCACGAGTCGCCAGTTGGCATCGCCCAGATGGGTCGGCAGGAACGCATACGCCGGCGGGGCCGGCGCGTCCACGGCGCAACGGAAGCTGCCACTTCCGACGAGGCCGCGCGGAATGACGGCGATGAGATCGTAGCGGTCCGCGAGCCGCCGCTTGTCGCCTTCGTCCGGGTCGTCGGTACGCATACTCGACCAGCCTTCGCCTATCGATCGGAGCAACTTCCCCGGATGAATGCCCGGACCACCCGGATTGAAGAAAATGGCGCCTTCTCGTCCTGCCGGATCGCCCGCGCGTACCCGGATGACACCGACATCGATCTGTCGTCCGTCGGGGGTGACATGGTCAAGTGGCGCCTTCAGGTTGCCGCACTGCAGACGCGTGCCAAGTACGACGGATGTCCTGCCCACCCAGCTGTCCGGGCAAGCGCCCCACGCTATGTGCGGGGTCGGGATCGAGGTGGCGCCGCAAACGGCGGGCAGGCTGGCTAGCACGACCGCCGCGACAACGGGACGATGAGGAGAATGCATGCTTGGTGGTTCTCTCGTATCGAGGGGACCACGAAGCTACGCGCGGGGGAGCGCTGCCCGTATCGGTCATCGGCGCGGTGATTTGCACCATTCGCCGAGGCGCACGTAGGGTTGTCCCGGCTCGCTGGCCGCGACCGATCGTTACTGGATGTGCCAGCCGTGCGTCACGACAAGCGACTGGCCTGTGAGCGCATTCGATTCGAAGCCCGCGAGGAAAAGTGCGGTGTCGGCGATGTCCGTGAGCGTGGTGAACTCGCCGTCCACCGTGTCACGCAGCATGACGTTACGCACGACGTCGTCTTCGCTGATGCCAAGCTCGCGCGCCTGCTCGGGAATCTGCTTCTCGACCAACGGCGTGCGCACGAAACCCGGGCAGATCACGTTGGAGCGGATGTTGTCCTTTGCGCCTTCCTTTGCGATCACCCGCGCAAGACCCAGCAGTCCATGTTTCGCCGCCACGTAAGGCGCCTTGAACTTCGACGCCACATGCGAATGCGCCGAGCCCATCAGGATGATCGAGCCACCGCGCCCGGACGCGATCATCTGACGCATGGCGGCGCGGGACGTGAGGAAGGCGCCATCCATGTGGATGGCGAGCATGCGCTTCCAGTCCGCGAACGGAAAATCCACCAGCGGCGAGATGATCTGCACACCGGCGTTGCTGACCAGAATGTCGACGGGGCCCAGTTCGCGCCCGATGCGCGCGAAGCCTTCGTCCACCTGCGTCTCGTCCGTCACATCCATGGCAAGTGTGACGGCACCGTGCCCCATCGCCGCGGCGGCTTCGCTCGCCCTGTCGACCGCGATATCGGCGACGACCACCCGCGCGCCGGCGCGCGCATAGGCTTCGGCAATCGCGCGGCCAATGCCGCTCGCCGCGCCGGTGACGAGAGCGACTTTGCCCGTCAGGTCGTGCATGTTTCAGGGCCTCCCAAGGACGAAGGTCGCTGCGTCACCCTGCGCGGACGATCCGGCGATCCACACCTGGAAGTCGCCCGGTTCGGCTTCGAACGTCTTGCCGTCACGGTGCGTGAATGCGAGATCCTCGCGGGTCAGTTCGAACGACACTTCCTCGGAAGTGCCCGGTGCGAGGAGGATCTTGCGAAACGCCTTCAGTTCGCGAACCGGCCGCACACGACTTGCGACGCGGTCGTGAATGTACAACTGCACGACTTCCTCGCCCGTGATGTCCCCGGTGTTGGTTACCGTCGCGCTTACCACGATGGCGTCGTTCCAGCCGACCTGTGCCTTCACTTCGGGCGCCGTGTAGGCGAACGTGGTGTAGCTGAGGCCATGGCCAAAGGGATACAACGCGTCGAAGGGTATCTCGCGATAGCGCGATTTGAACGCGGGCGGCTGCTCGGCGAGTTCCGGGCGGCCGGTGCGCAGATGGTTGTAGTAATAGGGCTGCTGGCCAGCGTCCTGCGGGAAACTGACCGGCAAGCGTCCGGCCGGGTTGTAGTCGCCGAAGACGACGTCGGCAATGGCGGGGCCGGTCTGGCTGCCGAGGAACCAGGTGACGAGGATGGCGTTGGCGTCGCGCACCGCCCCGGTGAGAGCGAGCGCACGTCCGTTCTTCAAGAGCACCACGACCGGCGTACCTGTGGCGGCGACCGCTTCGGCCAGGGCCTGCTGGGCTGGCGGTACGATGATCTGCGTGCGCGACTGGGCCTCTCCGGAATAAACCTGGGGCTCACCGATGGCGAGCAGCACGACGTCGGCTCGCTGGGCAGCCGCCACGGCGGCCTCGATACCACCCGCGATCGCGTCCTCGATGCCGCTGCCGGCGATGACCTCGAGCTCGGTGTTCATGTCCAGCGCATCGCGCAGACCAGCCTCGATGTTCACGTGACGCGTCTTGTCGCCGAAAAGGGTCCAGCAACCTTCGAGATTGTCGACGTCCGCGCCAAACGGCCCGATCAAGGCAATCTTCTGGCCGCGCTTGCGCAGCGGCAGGACGCCGTCGTTCTTCAGCATGACGATGGAACGCCGCGAGCCGTCGCGTGCCAGCGCCGCGTGCTCTGCATTCTTCGAGGTGTCGGCTTCCACGGCGGGGTCGAGGGAGCGGTAGGGATTGTCCAGCAGGCCAATCGCGTTCTTTACGCGGAGGACGCGGCGCACGCCTTCGTCCAGCACGTCCATGGGTACGTCGCCCTTCGCGACGAGGTCGGGCAGGTGAGCGGCGTAGAAACCGCTCTGCATACTCATGTCCACGCCGGCGAGGAAGGCAAGGCGCGAGGCATCTCGTTCGTCTTCCGCGAAGCCGTGGGCGATGAGTTCCATGTCGGCGGTGTAATCAGAGACGACGAAACCCTCGAAGCCCCATTCGCCGCGCAGGATATCGGTCATCAGTTCGCGATTGGCGGAGGCTGGCACGCCGTTGATATCGTTGAACGCGCTCATGAACGTCAGCGCGCCAGCTTCGAGAGCCGCCTTGAAGGGTGGGAGGTGAACGTCACGCAGCGTCTGCGGCGCGATCTCCACCGAGTTGTATTCCATGCCGCCGGCCACGGCGCCATAGGCGGCGAAGTGCTTCGGGGTGGCGAGCAGCGAGTCGTCGGCCGTGAGGTCGGTGCCCTGGAAGCCGCGCACGCGCGCCGCGGCGAACGCCGAACCCAACACTACGTCTTCACCGGCGCCCTCGGCCACGCGCCCCCAACGCTGGTCGCGCGCGATGTCGACTGCCGGCGCGTAGGTCCAGTGAATGCCTGCGGCGGTGGCTTCGACCGCTGTCGCGCGTGCGGTGCGCTCGGCGAGGTCCGGCTCGAAAGTGGACGCTTCGCCCAGCGGGATAGGGAAAACGGTGCGCATGCCGTGGATCACGTCGGCGCCGAGCAACAAGGGAATGCCCAGCCGGCTCTCTTCCACGGCTACTCGCTGCGCTTCGCGACCCTCCGTCGCGCCGACGCCGTTGAACAACGCGCCCACGCGCCCGGCGCGCACCTGCTCGAGTACCTCGGCGGCACCACGGGCGTTGGCCTCGGGATTGATATCGGGTGCGAACGGGCGCACGGCATCGGCAAACACGCCCAACTGGCCGACCTTCTCTTCGACGGTCATGCGGGCGATCAGGTCTTCGATGCGGGGGTCACGGATCATGGTGGTCTTGCCCTGGGAACGGTCGGCGCGCGTTCCGGCGCCGTAAGCGGGCAAGGATACCGGCATCGGCACCCCGAGTGGGCACGTAAATAGCGTTACATGTAAACGATTACATCGTTGGGGCACAAAGCATTCGTCGTGGCCGAATTGACCGTCTTCGGCCGCCTCGCGTTTCGGCGAATCCCTTGGGTCGCCTCACGGCAGCGGCTGCCCGGCAGACCGGCATCGTCTAGTTAACGTAAGTCGTCGTAGATGCGGAAAACGATTGAGTGGAAAGCGCTGATCACAAAGCATTTCCGGCAAAAGATAACGACGCGATCCACGAACGCTTTATTGGCGGGTCACAATCGATCGACGGGGGTCAATGGGGCGAGGTGGCTACGGTGCAATCGGCTCGCGCTCCCGCGGTGATCGAGATGCGAGGCATCGGCAAGGTCTTCGACATCGGCGCGATGGAAGTCCACGTCCTCAGCGACATCCATCTCGATATTCGTCGGGGAGAGTTCGTCTCGATCGCGGGGCCTTCCGGTTGCGGGAAAACCACGCTGCTATCCCTGATGGGTGTCCTCGACATACCCACCTACGGGACATTTCGCTTTCTGGGACAGTCGATGTCCGGTCTGGGCAGGCGTGCCCGGGCGCGCCTGCGGAACCAGCACATCGGCTTCGTTTTTCAGGCTTTCAACCTGATCGGCGACATGACGGTCGCCGAGAACGTCGAATTGCCGCTGTCGTTTCGCGATGGCATGAGTCGCCGCGAGCGCGCGGATCGCGCAGCCAGCGCGTTGGCCGATGTCGGCATGGCGCACCGCATGCGCCACTATCCCGACCAGCTTTCCGGGGGACAGCAGCAGCGCGTGGCCGTGGCCCGGGCGCTCGCTGGCGAGCCGTCCATCCTCCTTGCCGACGAGCCAACGGGCAATCTCGACCTGCGCAATGGTGAGACTGTGATGGCACTTCTCAGCCGTCTGCACGCGTYGGGTCGGACCATCTGCATGGTCACGCACGACGAGCGGTTCAGAGGGGTGGCGGACCGCACGATACGGTTGCTGGACGGCTGTGTCATCGATGAGACGACGTTTCGTCAGCGACAGCGTGAGGCCGAAGCGGGTCTGGACGAGCGCCGCAGCACGGAGTCGTTTCCATGAACGTGCCACTGAATGCCCTGGATCGCACCTGGCGGGCACTCTGGCGCCCGCGCGGGTTCCTGCCGCTAGCGGCGTTGACCCTGGGGATCGGCCTGGCTGCCTTCACCAGTGCCCTGACCATGGTCGAATCTCTTCTGACCTCGCCGCCATTCCCCTACCACGACCGCGTCGTCATCTACGGCGAGGCAGGACGCGACCCCGTTGGCCTTGCGGCTTCGCCGAAGGCATACGACGTCATTGGCCGGCCCCCGGGCGTACTTTCGACCGGCGCCGCACATATGGCTGAATCGGTGAATGTTCGTGTGGGTATCCGGCAGGCTCTTGCGCGTGCTCAGCGCGTCGATGCCGGATTCCTACCCACCCTGGGTGTCAGGTCGGTACTGCCGGATGATTCGTCGATCACCGCCGAAAGCGGCGTCATGCTTTCGCACGCGTTCTGGTTGAGCTGGCTCGCCGGCGATACGGATGTGGTGGGGCGCGGCATCGCGGTAAACGGAGCGGTAATGACGGTTCGCGGTGTACTTCCGCCGGAGTACCGCCTGTTCGCCGACATGGACCTGCTCCTTCCGCTTCCGTCGATGCACCTGTCCGGCGACCGTGCGGCGAACCTCGTCGCCATCGCACGGCTTGCTCCCGGCGTAACCGGCGACAGCGTTGCACGATGGCTGCAGGCGCAGACACCGACCCTCCCGTATGGAACGATGCCGCTCGATACCGTCCTGACCAGCAAGGCCAGGCCGGCTGTGCTCACCTTCTTCATGTGTTCATTGTTGGTCCTTGCCATTGCCGGGGTGAATCTTTCCAACCTCCTCTTGTCGCGCGCACTGCGGCGTACGCATGAGACCTGCCTTGCGATAGCCTTCGGTGGACTGGGGTGGCGGCCCAGGCTTCCACTGATCGCGGATGTCGCCGCCATCAGTGTGGGTGGACTGGTCGTGGGACTGCCGCTCGCACATGCCATCGTGACGGCGGTGCGTTCTTTTGTTCCTCCGTCCTGGCTCCTCTCGTCGCTGCCGATCGATCTGGACTTGCCGGTTTGCCTTGCGACGGTAGTCGCGGCTATCTCCTCGACGATCGCCGCAGCGATACCCGCCGCCATGCACGCCAGTCCGGAACGGGTCTTGCGTGCGCAGTTCACCCTGGGAGGGACATCGCCGGGTCCGGCCCGGCGTGCCCGGCACCTGATCGTGCTGATCCAGACGGCACTCGCGACGATGCTGCTGGTCCTGGGCGTGGCGACCGTGACCCGGATGTGGCGCGTGATACAGATACCCCTCGGCTTTCAGGCGGAAGGGGCGAGCTTCGTCGAAATCAGCCCGGACAGCCTGCAGTTCCCTACRCTTGCCAGCGTGGTCCGTGCCAGCGAAGCGCTGCGAATCGGCGCCCTGCGACTGCCAGGCGTCGACGCGGTGGGGTTGACCACCCTGCTTCCGGTGGGCACCGGATTTTTCAGACCGTTTCGGTCGCCGGATGGAGAAATCTCTTACCTTCGGTACGTCATGGTTTCCCCCGGCGCGATGGACTCGATGGGAATCGACCGGACAGCAGGCCGGGACATCGACGCGGACGACCGGGCCACAGCCCCGCCCGTGGCCATGGTCAACCAGGCGTATATCGACCAGATCGATCGACGCGGCATTGGCGCCTCGGTGATGCCCGCTTCGCAACTCGTTACAAACCGGGCACTTCGCATCGTGGGAGTCGTGGCGGATACGCGAGCTGCCGGCGCGGAGCGATCAACGGAGCCCACGGTCTACGTGCCGTTTGCCCAGGTCGACCCGGGTACCTATGCCTTCATCAGACGCTTCGTATCGACATTCGTCGTCGTTCGCGGTCCGGGTAGCAAGCCCGTGGACGCTCAGGTCTTGCAGACGATGGTCGAACGAGCCGCACCGGGTCTGGTAGCGGGGCCGCTGCAACCCCTTCAACGACTCGTTCGCGACGCGACCGCGGAGACGCGACGTAACGCCGCCCTGGCTGCAGCCTTCTCTGGCATGGCGCTGTCCCTCGCCTGCATCGGTCTCTATGCGGTGCAAACGCTGGACGTGATCAGCCGCCGACGTGACATCGCCCTTCGCGACGCACTGGGGGCGACGCCTCTGGACCTGTTTGGCCATGCCGTTTCACGCGGCATGGCCATGGCCATGCCCGGTGTCGCGCTAGGTTTGGTCGCTTCCGTCGTCATGGGGCAGGCGTTTCGGCATTCGGCGCTCGAGACCGGCGGGATCGACGCCAGCGTGGCTGCCGCCGTCGCCCTGATGATGATTTTCGCGGCGCTTTGCGCCGTGGCTTTGCCGTCGCTACGCGCCTGCACCGTTCGATCCGTCACCATACTTCGCGGCGAGCTGACGATATCGCCTCGGGGGTCCCGCCGAGACAGGAGCTTCCGGTCATGACCATGCTCTGCGCGCCCCCACTCCCCGTGCTTATCGTCGACGACCAGGCCGACGTACTGGTTTCACTAAGCCTGCTTTTCCGCTCCGCGGACATTCCGTCTGTGGAAGTCAATTCACCTGCGGCGGCCCTTGACGCGGTATCGCGCGTCGAATTCTCCTGTGCCGTCCTGGACCTCAACTACGCCGCCGACACAACGTCCGGTCGGGAAGGCATGGAACTGATCGCCCGCCTCCGCGAAGAAGTACCCGATCTCCCGCTCGTGGCGATGACCGCCTGGGGCAGCGTCGATCTTGCCGTCCATGCCATGCGGCTTGGCGCCGCAGACTTCATCGAGAAGCCCTGGATCAACGAACGAGTCGTCCATACCGTGCGCAGCCAGATCGCGTTGCGCACGATTCGCGAGGAGAACCGACGCCTTCGTGCCGAGAACGCGCTGGGCAGGGAGATGACCGACGTGTGGCGGGCATGGGAATCGACGGCGATGCGCGAGGTGATGAAGCTGGCATCCCGTGTCGCTCCGGGCGACTCGAATGTCCTTGTCCTCGGCGAGAACGGGACGGGGAAATCCCTATTGGCCCGCGAGATTCACACCATGTCGTCGCGCGCGGAAGGACCCGTGATCCGCGTCGATATGGGTAGCCTCCCCGAATCCCGCTTCGTCGACGAAATGTTCGGCGACGATGATCCGAGGCCGCGGCCCGGGCGCTTCGAGTTGGCCTGTGGGGGCAGCCTGATCATGGAGGAGATCGGCAATATACCGATGAGCCAGCAGGTGAAGCTGCTGCGGGTGCTCGAAGAAGGTGAACTGGAGCATTCCGGGTCGGCTCGCACGCACCGGGTGAATGTGCGGGTGATCTCTGTCACCAACGCCGACCTGGGCGAGGCGGTTCGTGCCGATCGATTCCGACGCGATCTCCTCTATCGTCTCAACGCGATGCAGATACGTCTGCCTCCCTTGCGCGAACGATTTGAGGACATTGTTCCGTTGGCCCGACACTTCCTCCTGCGCGAATGTCGCCGTCGCCAGCGGGACTGCATGTTCATGGCGCCGTCGGCTGAACGTCTCTTGCGCACCTACGACTGGCCGGGAAATGTCCGCGAGTTGGAGCATGCCGTGGAACGGGCAGTCTTACTGGCCGATCGCGATGAGATCGATGTGGAGGGATTGAATCTGAGTAAGCAGACGGGATCGCCCCTGTTGCTGGACCGACTCACGCTTCCCGAAGCCGAAGATGCGCTCATACGGCAGGCTATGGATCGCAACGATCACAACCTTCAGCGTGCCGCCGATGCGCTGGGCATTTCACGACAGTCGTTGTATCGCCGCCTCGACAAGCGCCGTCTCCGAAGCAGCTTCGAACCTGTGGACTGAGAGGCCGACAGACATGGCCCCGGCTCGTCTCCCGCGCCCTGCCAAGGCGGTGCGCGATCGCTCCACGGTACTGCGCATCGAAGCAGCACTCTGGGTCGGGGTCCTCCTGACGCCGCTTATCGTGAGTGGCGCGCTGCTTGCCACCCTCGATGGACTCTCCGGGCCCTTGCGGGCCGTTCTGTTTGGCACCGGACTTCTGCTGAGTGTCCTCGTCGGCTGGATACGTGGCAATCGCCTGGTTGCCACGTTGGGGACGGTCTTCGACCTGCTGCTCGCCGTACGTGAAGGCGACTACAGCATGCGCGGAAGGGTTCGTCCCGGCCGCGATCCCCTGCAAGGCATGATTGCGGACGTGAACGTGCTGACCGACGACCTGCGCGCGGGGAGGCGCAAGCGTACTGAGGCTTCCCGGTTCCTGGGTAAGACCCTGGTTGCACTGCATAGCGCGGTTTTCGTCGTCGACGACAAGAGTCGCGTGACGTTTATCAACCCGGCCGCCAGGCGGCTGATTGGTGGTGAGCGCGCGTCTATCGTTGGACATGACACGGACTCACTCGGCTTGTCCGTCCCGCTTGGGGCTGCTGACGGAGCCATTCTCACCCACCGGTTTCCTGCGGCCAACGGTCGTTGGGCGGTGCGCCGGGCGGTCTGGTACAGCGAGGGAACGGAGCACACGATGGTGATGCTTCACGACTTGAGTGCCGCATTGAGTGAGGAGGAGCGACGCGCGTGGCAGCGACTGATTCGCGTGCTCAGTCACGAGCTGAACAACTCACTCGCCCCGATCGGCTCACTGGCGGGCAGTCTCTCAACCCTGCTCGACGCGGGCGATCGCGCAACAACCGTTGACGAGCTCCGCCTCGGTCTCGAAGTGATCGGCCGGCGTGCCCACTCCCTGACACGCTTCCTCGCCGGCTATGGCCGCCTGGCGCGTCTGCCTCCCCTGCAACGTCGCCCCTTCCGCCTCGACGTCGCGTTGCTGCGCTTCGCACGGCTCGAACAGCGGAAGATCATCGACGTCCATGGCGCTTCGGCGGTGACCATCGACGGTGACGAAGACCAGCTGGGCCAGGCTTTCATCAACCTCATGCGAAACGCGGTCGAGGCCACGCTGGCGACGGGCGGCGGCGTTCGCGTCGACTGGCGCATCGAAGAGGACTACGCGCGTGTGACGGTCGAGGATGAGGGCAGCGGGCTGCCCGCCAGCGACGGTCTCTTCGTGCCTTTCTTCACCACGAAGCCCGAGGGGTCGGGCATCGGCCTCACGCTGACGCGCCTGATCGTCGAAGCGCACGGTGGAACAGTCGACCTCGCCGCGCGCAGCGATGCGAGGGGCGTCGTGGCCACCGTGCGGCTGCCGTTGTGTCCGGCTGCGGACCGCGCTGTCCGGTTCCGGACAGCGAAGGCACTCAAAAGCGGTCACGCCCGATAGAAATCCATCGAATGCGCAGGTTCATCCCCTGAACGATCGCCCCGGACACTGGCCGGGGTCCTGGGCGCGTCATAGATTCGGCTCGGACTCATCGCGGAACGAAAGGAATAGTCATGCCACACGTACTCGATCTGCAGAACCTCGCAACCCATCCTGATTGGGATCACAACGAGGGTGGCGAGGGTGTGACGTCGTGCAGCAACACTCATTGCTCCATCTACCAAATGGACGGCTTCGCGGAGTAACACGGGCAAGCGAAGGCACGCGGGACGGCGTCCGGGCCGCCCCGCGTGCCGGGTTGCATCCGAACAGGGAGGATTGGCTCGCTATGGAACGACGCGCCCAGCTGTTGCAGTACACCGCGGTCGACCGCGAGTTCTTCGAGCCTTATGCGCGTCGCGCCGTGCAGGAGGACGACTTCATCTCCCCGGCCAGGCGTGTGCTTCCCGCGCACTGGTCGATCCAGCGATCGGGTATATGGGTGCACTGTCGGCCCGCGAACGCCGTGCTGCCGACACAAGGTTGGAAGATCCACATCTCCTCGATCGCTTCTACCGCCCACATCGTGCTGTCCATCGCCGCGGTGGTTCTCGCCGAGTCCGGAACCGCATTCAAGTTCGCCGCGGATCAGGGCATGCTCGCCGCTATCAACGGCAAACGCTGGCCGCGAAGTGGATCGGGCAAGTTCATTACGGTGTACCCGCGCAATGTGGACGACTTCCGTCAGGTCATGGCCAATCTTCATGCGGCGTTGTCGGGGTATATCGGGCCGTACGTCCTTACCGATCGCCGTTACGACGACTCGCGCGTGCTCCACTACCGCTATGGCGGCATCGTCTCGGATTTTCGTGTCTCGCCGGGTGGGCGCCACGAATGGTTGCTGCGGCGACCCGACGCCGCCGTGGAACCCGATGATCGCCTGCCGCGGTTTCGACTTTCCGACTGGCTACGCGACCCCTTTGGCACCGCCGCTCCCACCGAGCCGGCGCCATCTGTCCTCCTGGGAGGTGGCCGCTACCGGGTGCACGAGGCCCTGGCATTTTCCTCCGCGGGTGGGGTTTACCTCGCCGACGATTTGCACGAAGGGCGTCGCGTCGTCATCAAGGAGGCCCGCCCGTATGTCGGCTATGGCGAAACAGCCAAGGACAACCTACGCAAGGAGTTCCGCCTGCTTCGACGCCTGGCGTCCCTCGGCATCGCGCCGCAGCCGATCGCATGCTTCGAGGAAGGCGAACATGGTTTCCTGGTCGAGGAGTACCTGCGAGGGCCTACGCTTCGATCCTGGCTGGGCAAGCGCTACCCCTGGCTGAAAACACGGGCTACGAGGGACGACGTGGCCGGCTTTCTCGCCGATGTCGTCGCGGTACTCAGTCGCCTCGCCGACGTCATCCAGCGGGTCCACGCGGTCGGCGTGTCACTGGGGGACCTCTCATTCCATAACATCATCGTGGATGCCACGGGCGAGGTACGGCTGATCGATCTGGAGGCGGCCGTTGAGCACGGACTCGACGCGCCCATGCCTTTTCGCACACCGGGGTTCGCCTCGGGCGATCCGCTACCCAAGGATCACGAGGCGGCGGTGAGCGAAGATCGCTATGCCTTCGGCGCGAACCTGTTGGCAGCCATGATTCCCGTGAACGCGATGCTGCCCCTGGACCGGAGCGTCGCCCTGCGCTTTTCCCGCCGGCTGAGCGCAGACATGGGATACCCCGACGCAGTGGCTGAAGCGATTGGCCAGTTACTGGATACGAGACCAACGGCACGGCCGTCACCGACGACAGTGATGACCGCCTTACGGGCCAGCCTTGCATGCGTGGAGGCGGGGACCGCACCGGTGCCCCATCGCAACCGGCGTACTCCGCCCTTGGCGGCGCATGCAGATAAGCTGTTCGGCTACGTCACGGCGCAGGCGGCGCACGCAAGACCGGATCGGTTCGTGCCCGCTGCTCCCGATGTCTTCGAGACTCACCCCTGGGGTGTCGCCCATGGTGCTGCCGGCATCCTGCACGCCTATCTACGCGGTGCGCGTGTGCCGCCGGACGGGCTGCGCGACTATCTGCTTTCCGGCGTCGATGAGCCCCGGCAGCGTGGCGTGAGCCTGATGTCTGGGGACGCCGGTATCGCATGGGTCCTCTTCGAGGCCGGTGACGCCGAACGCGCGGTGGCGCTGCTGCGCCCGGACTCGCTCGAGGGCGGTATCCGGGAATGCCCCGGGCTGTACGAGGGCATCGCCGGTTGGGGGTTTGCCCGTATCAAGGCATGGCACGAAACAGCGGATGGCGGCTTTCTCACAGCAGCCTCGCGAGCAGGTGACGAACTTTTGTCCGCCGCGATCACCGAGGACGACGAAACGCTGCGCTGGCCCGATGGCGATCAGCAACCGATCGGCCTCGCGCATGGTGCGGCGGGAATTGCTTTGTTCCTTCTCCACCTGCACGTAGCCACCGGTGAACCACGTTTCCTCCGGGGCGCAACGGCCGGCCTCGCCTACGACCTCGCGCAGCGGCGCAGCAATGCGGATGGTGCCTGGACATGGCCGATGTCCCGGGGGCCCTTCCCTTCGGTTCCGTACCTGAGGAGGGGTACGGCGGGAGTCACTGCCGTGGTTGCCCGTTTTCTCGCGTTCACAGGTGAGGCGCACTACCGGGATGTATTGCTCGCCAGCGAGGAAGACTTGCTACGCAGCCACGCGATCAGCCCGGGTCTTTTTGAGGGGCTCGCTGGTATCGGCGAGACGCTTCTGGACCTTGCGCACTTCATGCCCGAACGCGCTTCGATCTATCGCGAAGGCGCCCTTCGCGTGGCGCACGGCATCGAGCCCTTCCTCATCCAGCGCGAGGAGGGGCTCGCCGTGCCTGGTACCGAATTGCTGCGGATCAGTTGCGACCTGGCCACGGGCGGCGTGGGCGTCGGTTCGTTCTT
Source organism: Luteibacter sp. P4_D7_3 (assembly GCF_056401735.1). Classification (NCBI taxonomy): domain Bacteria; kingdom Pseudomonadati; phylum Pseudomonadota; class Gammaproteobacteria; order Lysobacterales; family Rhodanobacteraceae; genus Luteibacter; species Luteibacter sp. P4_D7_3. The sequence continues at coordinate 10,531 of NZ_JBFUIT010000006.1, read as the reverse complement.
CGATCGATTGCGGCGCGATGCATCGGCGGCCTTCATGCTCGACGAACACCTGCCGACACCGATACGTCAGAGCCGGAACTTGGCCTCCACCAGGTAGCTCCGCGACGGGTACGGGTAATACACGTAATAGCGGCGGTTGGTGAGGTTGTCGACGCCCACGCCGAGTTCCACGTGGTCACTGACTTTCCACGTCAGCTTGGCATCGAATGTAAGGAAGGCGCTGGCACCGCCGAAGGTGTCCGGATTGATGTCGCTGTGATCGAGGGTGTTGTACTGGCGCCCGGAATAGCGCCCGGCGAGAGTCATGGCGACATGCTCGCTGGCGTGATACGTGCCGATCACGTTCGCCCGCCAGYGCGGAATGCGATAGAACTGCTTGCCTTCGGACGCGGGATTACGAGCATTGGTCACCGTCGTCGCCTGCGTATATGCCGCGTTGGCACTGAGGTCGAACATCGGCCACCAGACGCCGGTGCCGTCGTAGCTTGCCTCGGCGCCGCGTGTGCGTACGAGGCCGACGTTCTGCACGCTGGTGACATTCGGGAATACCGTGGTGTCGGTCTGGCTGAACAGAGTATTGCGCGTATCGCTGCGGTAAATCGTGAAGCGCGCCACGCCGTTGGGCTGGTACCACTCCGTGGAAAATTCACGCGAGAGGTCGTTCTCGGGCTTCAGGTTGGGATCGTTGTTGATCAGCGCGATGCCGTTGAACGTGCCCTGGAACAACTCGTTCACCGTGGGGAAGCGATAGGCACGTGCGCCGGACAGGCGAAGGGTTACCGTGTCACTGGCGTCGTACGCCAGCGAGGCCTTGGGCGAGGTATGTGATTCCTTTCGCTCTGGGTAGCCGACCGTGGCCGTCGACGTCGAGCGCGATCCGTCGAACGCACGCCACTGTTCGTAGCGCGCGCCCACGGTAAGCCGCCAGCGGTCGATCAGCTGCCACGCGTCTTGCAGATAGACCGCCTGCGTTTGCGTGCTGCCGCCGTTAGCGCTCGTCAGGGCACCCGCGTCACCGTTGCGCCAACTGGCAAGGTTGTACGTGGCGTTGTCGAGCGCATAGCCATCAAAGTGGTAGCCGAAGCTCACCGAATGCGTGTTGGCCTCGAGGCTGTCGGGCGTATGACTGGCGCGCAGGTCGAGCGTGCGCCAGCGGCTGCCGTCGCCAGCGGTGAGCAGCCCCGCGCCATTGTCGGTCACCGCATTGGCGACGCGGTCGCGGTTCCGGTCCATGTCGAAGTAAGACGCGTCGCCTTCGACGTTCCATCCGCTGTCACGATGGGTTCCCAGTGACACGCCGTACAGATAATTCCGGCTCTGCCGTGTGCTCGGGGCAAAGAAGTTGGCGGGCACGGTGTACTGCTGCCCGCCTATCGTCACCGGTCCGGACAACACGGGCTGGCCGTTCGTATCGCGCAGGAAGGACGCCGTGCGGTGCGACAGGTCCTGCTTCCAATAGCCCGCGGTGACCGCCGCGGTGAGTTCGGGCGTGATGTCATAGGTCAGGCGCGCGTGCGCTTCGTCCTGGCTACTAGCTTCCTGACCCTCGCTATTGATCCCGAGTACCTCTCGCGGCAGGCCGTTGGCGCCCGTGTCGCCGATGGCCCCGGTGACCGGATTGCGCGTGCCCGGCACGGTAGATTGATTCTGCGTGGCGTAGACCAGTGGCTGGCCGTTGGCCTGAAGATGCGATACCCCGATCAGGAAGGCGAAGCGACCATCGCGGTCGCCGAGGGTCGCCGTCTGCTGGCTGCCGCCGTAGTCGCGATCGACACCGTACGTGTGTACGTGCTGGGTGAATGCCTGCACATCCCCCGTGACCTCGAGCTTCTCCGGCATGCGCGTGGTCATCAGCACGGTCGCGCCGATGGCGTTCCCCGGGTAAAGCGCGGAGTAAGCGCCGTAGATCACATCGACGCGCGAAAGGTTCTCGGGGAAGGCCATCGACCATCGCGGCGGATTCGCCCAGTTGTTGCCTAGCAGGTTGGAAAGCAGCAGGCCATCGAGGTAGACCAGCCCGCGCGCACTCTGCTGGTTGCTGGTGCCGCGCACGGAGAAGGTGGCATTTTCGTCGCCGGTGAAGCGCTTGCGGATGCCGAAGGAAGGCAGGTACTTCAGCGCATCCTCGGCGTTGATCACGTTGAGATGGTCCAGCTGTTCGGCGGTGATCGTCTCGACGGCGGCGGGTAGGTCGGGATCCACCGGCGCGCCATGGCTGGCGGCTGAGACACGCACTTCACGCAGGGTGGTCGCGTGTTGCGGGTCATCGGGGCCGTCGGCGGCGTGGACAGGCAGGCAGGCCGCGCCAAGGGCGCAGGCGACGGCACGCGCAAGGGCGCGTCCATCCGTGGGGAACAGGGTCATGGCGATAAGTCCGTGGGTCGGTGGCGTACGGCGGGATCGGGTGCGATCAGGCGTGCGCGGCGACCGGCGGACCTCGTGGCGGTGCGTGCAGGATGGCCACCGGCACGTGCGCGCGCGTGGCCGGAAGGGCGGCGGCAACGTAGCCGGGCGAAGGGAGGACATGGCCGATGTGGAAAGCGGTACCCAGCGCGGGCATCTGTGCGAACAGCGTGCAGTAACCGCACGCCGCGCCGTCGCCGGGAGCATCCGTGTCATGGCCGGTCGTGGCGCCATGGTGGTCGGACGGCGAGGTTTCACACCACGCCCCGAGGTCCGGGAACACGAAGGCCGCCGATACGGTCCGCGAGACCGACGGCGCCAGCACGGTGAGCCAGACGGCGACCAGCGCCATCCATCCCAACCAGCGGTTTCGTGCCAGACCACGACGCACGTCGGCGTCCCCTATATTTCAACCCTGGACGTGGGTCCAGGGATGATGTCACGAAGTGGAGTGAACGGGATGCGACACGGTGTCACGTTCTTCAGGGGGTAGCGGCGGCACAGCGGCGGGAGTGACCAGGACGGGGGGYTCGCGCAGGCACATCACCAGTACGACGGCCAGCGTGCCGACCACGGCGGCGAGAAGAAATCCATCGAGTATCGACAAGGTGTAAGCCTGACCACGGACGGCACCGAGCAGGAGGCCCGCGCCGCGGGCTTCAGGTGCGCCGGTACCCTGGGTCGATGAACCAAAAATCTGCGTGTAAGCAAGGAGACGTTCGTTCGTCATCGGCTCGCCGGCGACGACGTGCTGGCCGATGAGGTTGGAGTGCAACTGTTCGGCCTTCCGCGTGAAGGTCACCAGCACGGAGGTTCCCAGTTGTCCGCCGAACAGGCGGGCCGTCTGGATGATCGCCCCGAAGGTGATGCCATCCGCCGGCCCGACATGGTGGCCGAAGAAGTAGATGACCGCCGTCAGTTCCAGCGTCTCCCCGATCGCTTGCAGCAGGAGGGCAAGACTGAAGTTCGATTCTGTCCATTCGGAGGTAATGCCCGTGGCCAGAAGAAAACCCGTGGCGGCGATGGCGAAACCCGTGCCGATCGCAAAGCGTGCATCCACGCGGTTGAGCAGCCACGCGACGGTCGGCGCGATGATCAACTGAGGCAGCGCCACCCATAAGGCCGCATTCCCCACTTCTTCCGGACGCAGGCCGCGCACCTGGATCAGGTAATTCGCGACCAGCGTGTTGCTGGCGGTGACCATGAAGCGTGTTGCCAGGACCAGCACGATCAGCAGGAACACATTGCGCCGCATGAGCAACCGGAAGTCCACGCTGGGTGTATCGAGTGTCGATTCATGGAGAAGAAACAGACCCATGCATATGACGCCCAGCGCGAGCAGGGTGACGATCAGCGTGGAGGAGAACCAGTCGAGGCGATCGCCCTGGTCGAGCGCAACGAAGATAAACGTGAACCCTGCCGCACCCGTGAGCATGCCGCGAAAGTCGCCGTTTCGCAGGTAGTCGCGATCGATGGGCAGTCGTCGTAACCCGAACCAATAGAGTAGGAAAAGAGGCACGGCCACGACGGTGTTCTGCCAGAAAATCCAATCCCAGGTCACGTGTTCCACGTACCAGCCTTCGAGCGTCGAGGCCAGGTTGAGGCCGAGCACGATGTTCATCGCGTACGCAGCCAGGCCCCATGGCCAGAGTCTCTTCGGTAGCGCGGTGAGGATGAAAGCGGCGGTCAGCGGAATGAACGTGCCGGACCCGAGCCCCGCCAGGCACTGGAGCACGAGCAGCGCGCGCAGATCCGGTGCGAACGGAACGAGGAACAACGCCACACCGTAGACGACGCAGCCGACCAGGAGCACGCGGCGCGGCGTGAATGCGCGGCCGAGGAAGATCGACAGCGGTCCGATCATCATCTGCGAGGCGGTGAACGCGGTGGGAATCCATGCCCCTTCGTCGAAGCCGGCACTGACGGCGCCGCGCACGTCGGCGAGACCGATCGACGTGAGTCGCGACGTCAGCGTGGTTGCCAGCGCACCGACCAGCACGGCGACGATACCCAGCCAGGGAAGGTTGGCGGGCGGCGCGGGCGCCGTTGTGGCTACGGGAGTGACCGTGTTCATGGCAACGTCGGCGTCGTGCTGCCGGGTTGTCTTGGCACCGTGTCGCCCTCTTTCCAACCACCGCCGAGGGCTTTGATCAGCGAGACCGCGACAAGCAGCCGTTGCTGGTCGTTCTCGATGACGGCGCGCTGGCTGCCCAGAGCCTGGCGCTCGGAATCGACCACTTCGAAGTAGCCGGCGAGGCCGCGGTCATAGCGCGAGCGCGAGAGTTTTGCCGCCGCTGTCGACGCGTCGACTGTCGCATCCAATGCGCTGCCACGCTCGCGTAGCCATGTGGTGTCTGCAAGGGCGTCCTGCACTTCCCGGAAAGCCGTGATGCCGGTCTGGCGCCATTTTGCTTCCGCGCCGCGATACGCCGCTTCAGCCGCTTCCAGGCGCGAGCGATTGCGCCCCCCCTCGAAGATCGGCAGATGCACCGACGGGCCGATCGACCAGATCTGGCTTTCGTTATCGGTGAGGTCGCCCAGGCGAGGACTGGCAAACCCGCCCGACGCGGTGAGGCTCACGGTAGGAAAGAACGCGGCCCTGGCCACGCCGATGCGCGCGCTGGCCGCTGCCAGGGCGCGCTCGTCGCTGGCGACATCGGGGCGGCGCTCGAGCAGCGTCGAGGGAAGACCGGCGGGCACATCGGGTACGTGGGGCGTCCACGGCGCAGGGGCCACGCTGAAGTCCGCGGCGTTACGCGCTTCGAGAACTGCCAGGGCGTGTTCGAGATTGTCACGGCGACGGCGAGCATCGGACWGGTCGGCGCGTGTCTGGCTGAGTTCGGCACGCGCACGCAACACGTCCAGGTCGCTGACCACGCCCGCCCGGGCGCGTCGGTCGGCAAGGCTGAGCTCGTCCTCGCGCAGGCCGACGGTGCGCGAAAGCACGTCGATCTCCCGATCGCTGCTACGCAGGGAAAGATAGGTCGACACGGTAGACGCCGCGAGGCTCAGGCGAACCTGCGCGATCGCGTCGGCACTCCCTTGTAGGTCAGCCCCGGCAGCCTCCACGCTCCGCCGCACCCGTCCCCACAGATCCACTTCGTAAGCGACATCGACCGGCGCCTCCCACACTGTGGTCTCGAGAACGGGAAACCGGTTGGTGATCGTTCCGGAGGTCCGGGCGCGCGAGTAGGCAGGATCGAAGCTCACATCGGGAAATTCATCTGCGCGGGCGACACCGAGCAGGGCGCGGCTCTGGTCGAAGCGTGCCAGGGCGCCGGCCAGATCCTGGTTGGCGGCAAGCGTCGCCGCCACATGCCGATTCAGTTCGTCGTCGCCGAAGAGGTTCCACCAGGCATCCGGCAGCGGCGCACTCACGGGGGGCGCCTGCTTCCAGGCAGCCGGCACCGGGGTATCCGGACGCTGGTAGTCGGGGCCCACGACGCACCCGCCAAGGCCGGCGACACACAGCGCCAGCACAAGTGCCCGGGAGATCATAGGCCGGTTCCGCCTTCCGGCACGCGGATCTTTACGATGGTCGACAAACCCGGTGCCAGCCGCTCGCGATAGCGCCGCAGGTCGTCGTCGGAGAACAGGATCTTCACCGGCACACGCTGGACCACCTTGGTGAAGTTGCCCGTGGCGTTATCTGGCGGCAGGAGCGCGAACTGCGAGCCCGACGCTGGCGAGAGGCTGTCCACGTGACCGATGAACGTCAGGTCGGGAAGGGCGTCGATGGTCATCCTGGCCTCGGTGCCCCGTTTCATGCCGTGAAGCTGGGTCTCCTTGAAGTTGGCCACCACCCAGACCTGATCGGAGACAATCGACAGCAGGGTCTGCCCGGCATTGACCCGCGCGCCCACCTCGACCGAGCGCCGGCCCACGTAGCCGCTGACCGGGGCGAGCACCTTGGTGTAGCCGTAGGCCAGGTTGGCGTCGTGTAGCGAGGCCTCCGCGGTGGCGACCTGTGCCCGCGCCGATTCACTTGCCGCCGTTGCGGCGACCTTGCGCGCCTCCGCGCTCGCCTTGTTTGCCCGCGCGGAGTCGGACGCCGCTTTGGCCGCGTCGTATTCCTGCCGGGATACGCCCCGGGGCGTTTCGTTGACCAGTTCGCTGGCACGCTTCAGGTCGAGGACGGTCTTCTCCACGCTGGCCTGGGCGGCCACGATCGAGGCGTTGGCCTCGACGATCTGAGCGTCGGCGCTCGCCACCTGGCCCTTGGCCCGGTCGATCTCGGCACGCGCCTGTTCCACCCGGACGTCGAAGTCGCGGGTGTCCAGTTCCAGCAGCACCTCGCCGGCCTTCACGTGCTGGTTGTCGTCCACATGCAGGCTCACGACGGTCCCGGTGACCCGCGGCGCAATGGGGTGGAGACGCCCGGTGACATAGGCATCCGTCGTGGTTTCGGTCCGGTCGAGCCAGAAGAAAATGACGATGACGAGCGTGCCGACCACCAGCAGGCCCCCGATGATCCGTAACGCGTGTTTCATTCCCGCCTGTCCTCCGTGGGCACGGCGCCACGCTGCCACCGCCCCGGTCAACTTGCTTGGCGAATCCTGCGGGTGCGGACACGACCCGTGTGAGTCCTCACGTTTTCCTTTCGCCCCGATGGCCATGCTACGGGGCCGCTTCCGAGGTCGCCGCCATGCCTGATGCCCGATACGATGCCGCCTCGCCGGTGCGCGAAGGTTCCCCCTTTCCGCGTGGCGCCACCTGGGACGGCAAGGGCACGAACTTCTCGCTGTTCACCGCTCATGGCACCCGTGTGGAAGTGTGCTTCTACGACGAGGGCGGCAACGAGACCGGGCGGATCGATCTGCCTGAATACACCGACGAGGTCTGGCACGGCTACGTCCCGGGCGTCGGGCCAGGCCAGCTGTATGGCTACCGTGTCCACGGTCCTTACGAGCCGGAAAACGGCCACCGCTTCAACCCCAACAAGCTCCTGCTCGATCCCTACGCTAAGCAGATCGTCGGCGACCTGACCTGGGCCGACGAACTCTACGGTTACACGGTCGGCCACGCCGACGGCGACCTGAGTTTCGATGAGCGCGACAGCGCGCCGTTCATGCCCAAGGCGATGGTGATCGACCCGTCGTACAAGTGGGTGGAGCACGGCAAGCCGTCGGTGCCGTGGACCCGCACGGCCATCTACGAAGCGCACGTGCGTGGATTCACCATGCGCCACCCCGATGTCCCCGAGCACCTGCGCGGTACCTTCGCCGGCATGGCCACGCCGGAGGTCATCGACTACATCCGCGGCTTGGGCGTGACCTCCGTCGAGCTGCTCCCCGTTCATGCCTATCTTGACGACCACTACCTGCAGGAAAAGAACCTGCGCAACTATTGGGGCTACAACAGCATCGGCTTCTTCGCGCTGAAGACGCGCTATATGTCCGGTGGCGATCCCCGCGAATTCAAGGACATGGTCGCCGCGTTCCATCGCGCCGGCCTCGAAGTGATCCTCGACGTGGTTTACAACCACACGGCCGAAGGCAACGAGATGGGTCCGACGCTGTCCTTCAAGGGCATCGACAACGCCAGCTATTACCGGCTGGCGGAAGACAAGCGGTACTACGTCAACGACACAGGCACCGGTAACACGGTGAACCTCAGCAACGCGCGCGTCCTGCAGCTGGTGAACGACTCGCTGCGCTACTGGGCCACCGAAATGAATGTCGACGGCTTTCGTTTCGATCTGGCCACGATCCTCGGCCGCGAACCCTACGGTTTCGACGAGAACGGTGGCTTCCTCGACTCCTGCACGCAGGATCCCGTGCTCAACCAGGTAAAGCTGATTGCCGAGCCGTGGGATTGCGGTCCCGGGGGCTATCAGGTTGGCGAGTTCCCGCCGGGCTGGGTGGAGTGGAACGACAAGTTTCGTGACACCGTGCGCGCTTTCTGGAAGGGTGAGGGCGGCAAGCTGGCAGAGTTCGCACGTCGCTTCACGGGCTCGGCGGACCTCTTCGACAAGCGTGGCCGCCGCCCGTACGCGTCGCTCAACTTCATCACCGCGCACGATGGCTTCACCCTGCGCGACCTGGTCAGCTACAACGAGAAGCACAACGAGGCGAACGGCGAAAACAACCAGGACGGCTCCAGCAACAATCATTCGTTCAACCACGGTGCCGAAGGCAACACGAAGGACGCCGGCATCCGCGCCATGCGCCAGCGGCAATCGCGCAACCTCCTGGCCACGTTGTTCCTCGCCCAGGGCACGCCGATGCTGCTGGCTGGCGATGAGCGCGGCAACACGCAACAGGGCAACAACAACGCCTACTGCCAGGACAACGAGATCAGCTGGATCGACTGGAGCGATGACCCGACCCAGGGTGGGCTCGCCACGGCGGTGCGCGAGCTGGTCGCCCTGCGCGACCGCTTCCCGATCCTGCGTCGGGGACGCTTCCTCGACGGTCGCTATGACGACGTGGCCGAGGTGCGCGATATCGTCTGGCTGAACCCCGGTGGTGGCGAGATGCAGCCGGCGCATTGGGATGATCCGCGTGCGCGCTCCATCGGCATCCTGCTCGACGGCCGCAGCCAGGCGTCAGGCGTCAGGGAGCGCGGCAACGACCAGACCGTGCTGATCCTGATCAACGCATTCGACGGCGGCGTGGAGTTCACCCTGCCCGAGGGCGCCTGGACGGTGGCCTTTTCCACCGATCTCGATCTGGCGACGGACACACAGGCGGAGGATGGCAAGCTGATCGCGCCACCGCGCAGCTTCGTGGTGCTTGCTGCGGGATAGCACCGCACGGGTCGCCGTTGACCCTGCGCGGCGTGCGTCCCTATATTGCGGAACCCRCCGCCAAGGACCGACCCCCATGCGCCTTCGTCCGCTCGTTGCGCTTATTTTCCTGGTCGGTTCCGGCAGCGCCGCGGCGGCCGACCTCGTCGTCTCCGCCGCCTCCAGCCTGACCGACGCCTTCCAGGTCGTCGGCAAGGCGTATGAGGCGAAACATCCGGGGACCCACGTCGTGCTCAATTTCGCGGCCTCCGATGTCCTGCTTCGCCAGATCGCCAGCGGCGCGCCGGCCGATGTCTTTGCCTCCGCGGACGAGACCGCCATGGACAAGGCCGTGGCCGCCAAGGCGGTCGACCCGGCCAGCCGCCAGGATTTCGCCAGCAATCGCCTGGTCCTGATCGTGCCGAAGGGAGGCAAGCTGAGGGTGACCTCGCCGGTCGACCTCAAGGCGGACACCGTGAAGCGCGTGGCCTATGGGGATCCCGCCTCGGTACCCGTGGGCCGCTACACCAAGGCGGCGCTCGAGCAGCAGGGCCTGTGGGATGTCATCTCGGCCAAGGGTGTGCTGGCGCAGAACGTTCGCCAGAGCCTCGACTATGTCGCCCGCGGTGAGGTCGATGCCGGATTCGTGTTCGCCACCGACGCGACCATCATGAAGGACAAGGTCGAGGTCGCCGCCACGGTGCCGACACCCAAGCCGATCACCTACCCGATCGCCGTGGTCGCCGACTCCAAGCAGGCGAAGGAAGCCGCTTCGTTCGAAGCCTTCGTCCAGTCGCCCGAAGGGCGCGGCATTCTCGCCGGGTTCGGCTTCCAGGCGCCCTGACGCCTCGTGGGCGCGATCTGGGTACCGCTCGCGCTCTCGCTCAAGGTCGCGCTGTGGGCGACCGCCATCAACCTCGTGCTCGGCGTCGCGGTGGCCTTCGGGCTGTCGCGGTGGCGATCGCGTGCGCGCGAGGTCGTCGATTCGATCCTGACCCTGCCTCTTGTCCTGCCGCCGACGGTGCTCGGCTATTACCTGCTTGTGCTATTGGGCCGGCGCGGCGTCTTCGGCGCCTGGCTGGACCGGCTCGGCATCGAACTGGTGTTTACCTGGCAAGGTGCGGTGATCGCCTCGACCCTGGTCGCCTTTCCGCTGGTGCAGAAGGCGGCTCGTGCGGCGTTCGAGGCCGTCGACCCGCAACTGGAGAGCGCCGCGCGCGTACTCGGGCTGCGCGAGGCCGCCGTGTTCTTCCGCGTCTCGTTGCCCCTCGCGGCCCGGGGCATCACGGCGGGCGCCTTGCTGGCGTTCGCCCGGGCACTCGGTGAATTCGGTGCCACGCTGATGATCGCCGGCAACCTGCCGGGCCGTACCCAGACCCTGTCGGTGGCGATCTACGCCGC
>NZ_JBFUIT010000005.1:0-55524 GCF_056401735.1 Luteibacter sp. P4_D7_3 | reverse complement strand
GGCTATCCTCGCGCGCGGTGAGCTGAGCGATGTCGTCACCGATATCGAGGGCCTGGACGATCCGCAGCGTCGGATCCTCGCAGCCACCGTCGGCGATATCCGTGTCGTGAATCTGTACGTGGTCAACGGCAAGGCGTTGGGTGACGAGAAGTACACCTACAAGCTGCACTGGCTGGCGAAGGTCCGCGACTTCCTCGAGCAGCAGATCCTGAAGTATCCGAAGCTGGTCGTGCTGGGCGACTTCAACATCTGCCGCGACGACCGCGACGTATACGACCCCGTGGCCTGGGGCGAAGACATCTTCTGCTCCCCGCCCGAGCGCGCGGCACTGCAGGCGCTGTTCGATGTCGGCCTTCACGACAGTTTTCGCATGTTCAACGACGAAGCCGGTCTCTTCAGCTGGTGGGACTACCGCCAGGCCGGGTTCCGCCGCAACATGGGCCTGCGGATCGACCTCATCTTGATCAGCGATGCGCTCAAATCGTCGGTAACCTCGTCGATCATCGACAAGGCCCCGCGCAAGTGGGAGCAACCGTCCGACCACGCGCCCGTCGCGCTGGAGTTGATGCTTTGAACACACCCAAGTCCGAATGGCCCAGCTCGCTGGATGACGCCGAGCTCGAAGTCCTCGATACCTACCTGCGGATGCACGGTGGCGACGGCGACCTGATGCTCGACGGCTTGCATGGCCTTCTCTCGGCGATCGCCATCGGGCCGCTCGAAGTGAAGCCGGAAGAGTGGCTGCACGAGATCCTGCATGACGCCTTCGAGGACGAGGACGAAGGGAACCGGCTGCTCGCCCTGCTAGCCAAGCTCAACGATTCCATCAGCGCTGAACTCGACGTCGATGCCTATGAGCCCATCCTCGGTGAGATCGACACCGAAGACGGTCCCATGCTCTCTGCCGCCGGCTGGTGTGAAGGCTTCAGTCGCGGCATCGACATGCGCGCACAGCTCTGGGAAAACCGCCTGGCCGAGGACCCGAACCTGATGCAGCTGCTCGGCCCGATCATGGCCCTTGCCGTGGATGAAGGCGTACTCCAGGCCGATGCCGAGTTCGAGAAGCTCACCGACGAGGAGTACGACGAGTGCCTGGGCCAGTTGCCCGAGGTGCTCAATGCCGTCGGCGAGTACTGGCGCCAGAACGCGCCGACCGAAGACGAACTGGCAGCGATGACCCGCCCGCGCGTGGACGGTGAAGAAGGCCCGCCGCGGCAGCGCTCGGGCCACTGGGTGCATTAAGAAAGCGCTGACTGTTTTCCATGTGGGAGCCGCTTCAGCGGCGATAGGCGTTGCCGCGTCACCGCTCCGTTGGCCTTTCGCCGCTGAAGCGGCTCCCACAGGACAGATCGTTCACCGGACGCGTCTTGGCCCCGTCGCCGATTGGCGTCATCTTTGGTCGCATCAGCTACCGGAGACCCGTCATGACCCAACGAAGCATCGTCCGCCGCGTTCGCGGCATGGACACCGCCGACGGCGCCGGCGTGAAACTCAAGCGCGTGATCGGCCAGCCCGCCCTCGACATGCTCGATCCCTTCCTGCTGCTCGACGAGTTTCGCTCCGACCAGCCCGGCGACTACATCGAGGGCTTTCCCGAGCATCCCCACCGCGGGTTCGAGACCGTCACATACATGCTCGCCGGGCGCATGCAGCACGGCGACAACCACGGCAACCGCGGGGATCTCGGTCCGGGCAGCGTGCAGTGGATGACGGCAGGGCGCGGCATCCTGCATTCGGAAATGCCGCAGCAGGAAGAAGGGCTCATGTGGGGCTTTCAGCTGTGGGTGAACCTCCCGGCGACAGACAAGATGGTCGAACCGCGCTATCAGGACATCCCTCCTTCGGATATTCCGCTGGTGCATCCGGTGGAAGGCGTGGCCGTGCGCGTCATTGCCGGCGAACTGGCAGGCGCGAAGGGTCCGGTGTCCGCCGTGGCGACTGAGCCGGTGTATCTCGATATCGCCCTCGACGCAGGTGCGCGTTTCGAACTCGATCTGCCCGAAGGACACAGCGCGTTTGCCTATGTGTTCGATGGGAAGGCCGCAGTGGTGGCGGGTGAATCGCTGGCGCGTAGTGAGCTGGCGGTGTTGTCCAAGGGAAAGACGGTGACCTTCGCGGCCGACGAGTCCGCTCGTGTCCTGGTCGTCGCCGGCCGTCCGCTCGCTGAACCTGTCGCGCGCTACGGCCCGTTCGTCATGAACACCCCGGCGCAGATTCACGAAGCGATCGCGGATTTCCGCGCCGGCAAGTTCTGACGGTTCCTCGTACCAACGAATCGGCTCCCCCATATCCGATGAATCGGCCCCTGTAGGAGCCGATTCATCGGCGATCCCGCGCAGCGGGCCAATTCGCCGACTCCAACAAGAACCCCAAACCTGAACAAGCACGAGAAGTTCCCCACCCTGTTTAAGTGCCGGACGGGAACGGCCCTTTAGCATCGGCGCATCGGCATTCGCGAGGATTTCATTGCCCATGCGCTTCCTTTTTACCGCCGTGCCCATCACGGCAGCTCTCATCATTGCGGCGTGTTCACCGTCGCAAGCGCCCGCGCCAACGGCTGCACCCTCGGCCGAGACGACGACGGCGTCTGCCCCGGCGCCCGGTAAGACCGCGCCCGCAAACCCCGTGCTGGGATCGCCCGATTGGTTCGCCTGGGTCGATAAGACCCTGGCCATCAGCGATGACGGCCATGGTCCGAAACCGGATACCCCGGCCTGGGACCAGGCGGTGAATACCAAGCTGGGCGAAGAGGCTCCGCAGGCGAAGCCGGGATCGGCGGAGTGGCAGCAGGCGGTGGATGCGCTGTTGCGGACGCGGGTTGCTACGCACTAAGCCTGGGCCTTTCGCCCTGTCTGGCCCGCTGGCGCGGGATCGCCGATGAATCGGCTCCTACAGGGTGGCTTTGAAGGTGCTGGCGTTCGGGGGGATCTTCGTTTCGCCTGAAGGGAGCGAGAGGATCAGGCCGCCCGGCGGATGGATGGGCTGGGTGATGGTCAGGGTGACTTGTGCTCCCTTTGCCACCAGTGTGTAGCCCAGACGCCCGTAAGGCGTGCGCAGGTCGCGAATGGCGATGCCCTCGCCTTCCAGCCAGCCAGGCTGCACGCCGGCTGCCAGGACCATGCTGCCGTCCGCCTCGCGGTCGTAGGCAAACAGATCGAGCGCTGATCGGACGAAGTCCGAGGCAATCCACGCGTGGGGCATGTCGCCGACGAAGCGCGGCTTGCGCGGGTCGCGGCCGACGACCTCCGCCCACTGGTTCCACGCGGCCGGCCGGCGATCGGCGAAGAAGAACGCGATGAGGTCGTTGACACGGTCTCGCCAGCCCAGCCGGACGAAGGTGGCGATCGTTCGCACCTCATAGGGCGTGTAGTCCTCCCACGCCACCTGGCCGTCGCGCCGCGCCACGAATCCCTGCCAGTACCTCTCGAAGGTGTGCTCGACCAACGCCTTCGGCAGGCGTGACTGCTCGCCGCCCGGCGACAACGCGATCGTGGTCGAGGTAGCGTCAAAGTCGCCAAGCTCGGCCGAACCCGGAAGGAAGTCGATGCCGCGCGCCTTCACGGCCGCCTCGATGGACGCATGCAGATCGCCGCGGAACTGATCGCGCGAAGCCGTGTATGCCGGGACCTTGTCCGCGTGACCGAGCGCGGCAGCGAGTTCGACGGCATCGTCGTAGCCCTTGAGTGCCCAGAAGTCGTCCCAGTACGAATGCATCGGCTTGGTCGAATAGCCCTCGTGGCTGATCGAGGCAGGCATCAGGCCATAGAGCGGACGGTCGGCATTCCGCAGGCGCTCCGGCTCCCGCTCGCTGGCACGTAGCGTGTCCATGTACGTCACGGCCTTCTCGACATGCGGCCACAGTGCATCAACGGTGCCGCGGTCGTGCGTGTAGCGCCAGAGCTCGGCCACGCTGAAGATGAGTTCGCCGTGGCTATCGTTCTCGGGTACCGGATCGGAACCGCGCGCGTCGACACAGCACGGCACCTTTCCGCTGGAGAACTGGTGCGGTGCGTACCAGCGGATGAAGGCAGAGGCGACATCTTCGTGGCCCGTGCGGAGCAGCCCTTCGAGCATCATCGCGCCGTCGCGCACCCAGGTGCGTGCATACGAGCGCGTACCGGGCTGCAGCGCAGGCCCGTCACGCGACATGAGCATCTGCGCGACGCCGCTCTTCATGGTGTCAACGATGGGTTGCGCCGTGTACGGTACCGCCACCTCGACGCGGTCGAGCTTTTCATGCCAGGTCGCGGCGACGGCGTCGGCCTGGGTGGCCAGCCAGGTGCCAGCGTCCGCGGGCACGTCAACCACGTCGTCCTGTTTCACCGGCACGACGACGCCAAGATCGACGTGACCATGCGCCGGTACATGCAGGTCGTACAGCAACGCGCCTTGAGCGAAGCCCGTCGCGTCGTGAATCGCCTTCATGCTCGGGCGTTCGCCTGCATCCAGTCGTTCACCGAGCGCTTTCGGCGCACTGGCGCTGGCGACGAAGGCGGTCGTCGCCTGCAAGGGCACCACCTTGCGCGCACCGTTGACGGTCAATGCCCGACCATCCCACGCAAGATCGTGGATGGGACTGGTGCCACCCGGCGCATTGAGGAACTGCGTCGGCGGATTCACCTGGAACGGGCGCGTGGCGAGCGCCAGTGTCACATCGCGCGCGGTGTCATTGTCGTTCGCGACCCGATAGCTCAGCAGCAATCGCGAGGCGCCTGCAGGACCCTGTGCGAATACCGTTGTATCGAGGGTGAGTCCACCTGTCGCCCAGCGCACCGACGGCATCGGGAGGTAGCGGTCGCGCAGCGACTGCGTCGTCGTGACGTCCGCCCAGGTGATGAGCTTGCCGCCAGAGACGAGAAAGGGCTCGATGGAAAAGCCGCCGCGTACGATTTCCACCGCACCGTCTTCGGAGAGCAGCGCGGAATCACGACTACCGCCATCCACACCGACGATGGTCCAGTACGATTGCTCGCCCGAGAAGCCGCGCGGGTACAGTCCGCGACGTACCTGCCTGGCACGCGACTCGAACACGGCGTTCGGCGTCGGTGGCGGCACGGCCACCGCCTCCGGCATTCGCGGTGTGAGACGAAGATTGTCGAAGCAGACCTCGCCACGATTCGCCGCCTGCCCAGGTTGCGCCTCGGCATAGACGACGAACTCGATATCGCGCGTATGACGCAAGGCGCGGTCTTTGACAGGCCCCCACGCGAACTCGACCTGGCGGCTCGTCGCCTGGACGGTTGTCCACGTGCCGGTCGGCATGAAGTGCGGTTGCTGGAACCACCAGACGTTGTCGCCGCTATCGTCGACCAGCTTCAGCTGCAAGGTGTTTGGCGGCATGTGGCCGCGCACGTCGAAACTCAGCGCGAAGCCATCCGGGTAATCGATCGGCAGGGTTTTGCGTATAGACGCTGCGCCCGACACGCCGTTGAAATCGTAGGCGAGGCAGATGGCCTGTCCCACGCGTCCGGGCATCGGGCGCAGCGTAGCCGACACATCATCGGTGTGGATCGCTGCCCAACCTGTCGCCGTATCGAAGGTGTCGAGCGTGCGTGCCTTGTCCGTGGCAAACGTCGGCAAGGCGACGAGGAAGCACGCAGACGCGGCCAGTTTGAATAAAGCGAAACGCGACATACGGCTTATCCCTTGACGCTACCCATGAGCAGACCTTCGAGGTAGTAGCGCTGCAGGGCGAGGAACAGAACGAGTACCGGAAGGATGGTCACGACCGAGCCAGCCATCATCAGCTCGCTGTCCTGCACGTGCTCGCGCGACAGCGACGCCAGCGCGATCGGCAGCGTGTAGTGCTCTTGTCCGGTCAGTGCGATCAACGGCCACATGAAGTCGTTCCACGCGGCCAGGAAGGTGAAGATCGCCAGCGTCACCATGATCGGCTTCAGCAGCGGCATCACGATGGTGGCGAAGATACGGAATTCGCCAGCACCATCGATGCGCGCCGCCTCCATCAGGTCGTCCGGAATACCGCTGGCGTACTGGCGCACGAGGAAGATGCCAAAGATGGTCGCCAGCGCAGGCACGATCACCGCGCCATAAGTGTTGACCAGGCCCATGTACTTCAGCAGCAGGAACAGCGGCAGCATCGCTACCTGTGCCGGGATCACCAGCGCGCCGAGCAGCACCTGGAAGATCCGCTGGCGCCCCTTGAATTCCAGCTTGGCAAAGGCGTAGCCGGCCATCAGGTTGAAGGCGAGCGAGACCACGGTAATCGCGGTCGAGATCAGCAGGCTGTTGACCAGGTAACGGCCCATGCCGGCGTTGAGGAACAGCTGGCGATAATTGGCGAGCGTCGGATGCGTGGGCAGGATGGGCGGCGGCAAGGCACTCGCCTCACCCTGCGGCATGAACGACACGGACAGCATGTACAGCAGCGGCGCAATGGCGATCGCCGCGGCGCCGATCAGCAGGCCGTTGATGAGGGCCTTGGCCAGACGTGGGCTCATGCCTTCTCTCCCTGCCGCGACAGGCGCAGCATCGTCGCGGTGACCGCGAACATGATGACGAACAGGATGAAGGCCACGGCCGAGGCCGAACCCAGGTTCCACCACTTGAAGCCCTCTTCGTACATCAGGTACAGCACCGAGGTGGTGCTCTGCAGCGGGCCGCCTTCGGTCATGACATACGGCTCGGCGAACAGCTGGAAGTAACCGGAAACGGTAAGAATGCTCACCATCACCATGGTGGGTTTCAGCATCGGCAGGGTTATGTGACGAAACTGCGCAAAGGCCGACGCACCATCGATGCGCGCGGCCTCGTAGAGATCGCCGGGTATCGCCTGGAGGCCGGCCATGAAGATGATCATGTTGTAGCCGAAGTTCTTCCACACGGCGAACAGGATGATCGTCGGCATCGCCCAGTGCGGATCACCCAGCCAGTCGATGGTCGGCATGCCGATCGCATCGAGCGCGTAGTTGACCAGGCCGTACTTGGTGTTGAACAGGTAACGCCAGATCACCGCGACCGCGACCACGGTCGTCACGACGGGTGCGAACAGCGCCGTGCGGAAGAAGGGCTTGAACCGGACGAGTGGTGAATTGAGCAGCATCGCCGAACCCAGCGAAGCGATCAGCGACAAGGGCACGCCGACTACCACGAAGTACACCGTATGGCCGAGTGCCGACCAGAACAGCGGGCGCTGCAGCAGCTGCCAGTAGTTCTGCAGGGCAACGAAGCGCAGGTTGCGGATGTCGGCCAGCGCATAAAGATCGTAATCGGTGACCGAAAGGATCAGCGCCGCGACCACCGGCAGCAGGAAGAACAGGCCGAGGATGATCAGCGCGGGCGTGATGAACAGCCAGGCGGCGCGGGAGGTATTCATGGCGATGCCTTATGGCCGTGGTCGAGCATCCAGCGACGTTTCTCCAGCAGGCGGTCCGCCCGGCGATCGATCTCGGCGGCGGCTTCGTCGATGGAGAGATCGCCATGAGCGGCCTGCGCGGCGACGAGCTGCATCTCGGTGACGATGCGTTCCCACTCGGCCACCGGCGGCGTGGGCTTCACGCGCTCGAGCTGCTCGCGGAAGGCCGTGGCCTTGTCGTCGTTACGCAGCGCGGGCGCTTCCCACGAGGAACGTCGCGGCGGCATGTCGCCGAGGATCTGGTAGAAGCGCTCCTGGATGGCCGGGCGCGAGAGGAACTCGACAAGCGCCCAGGCGTCATCCTTGTGCTTCGACGCACGGAAGATGACCAGGCTGGAGCCGCCCGCATTCGATGCGCCCGGACCGTCGGGCCCCGGCAACGGCGTGGTCGCCCAATCGCCCTGCTGCTCGGGTGGAAGGCGTTTGCGGAACTCGCCGATATTCCACGGACCCGACAGATAAAACGTGTAAAAGCCCTGGCCGAAAGCCGCCCACGGGTTGCCCACACCGACGTTGGTCATCATCGGGGCTTGCTTGTTCTTGAACAGCGAGACGTAGAAGGTCAGCGCCTTCTTGAAACCGGCACTGCGGAAATTGCCGTAGCGACCATCGTCGCGCAGCAAGGGCTCATCCTGCTGCAGGGAGAGCGCGAGCAGCTGTTCGAATTCGTTGGTCGGTAGCAGCACGCCATAGGTCTTGCCGGGCGGCTGCGACAGCTTCGCCATCATCGCCTGCCACTCGTTCCAGTCGCGCGGCGGATGGTCGTAACCGACCTTCGCGAGAAGATCCTTGCGATAGAACAACAGGCGCGTGTCGACGTACCAGGGCACGCCGTACAGCTTGCCGTCGATGACGTTGGTGGACCAGATGGCCGGGAAATAGTCGTTGCGATCGACGACCTTCGACGCGGCGACGCGTGCGTCGAGCGGCTCGATCGCGTCCAGTGCCACCAGTTCCGGCACCCAGGTGTTACCCAGCTGGGTGATATCTGGCGTGGAGTCACCGGCGTAGGCCGTCAGCAGCTTCTGGTGAGCGGCCGTAAGCGGCAGCTGCTGCACGGACACGTGCAGGCCGGGATGCTCACGCTCGAACTCCGGCAGCAGCTTTTCCACCGCCTCGCCTTCGCGGCCGATGGTCCAGAACTGCAGGGTCCGCGCGTCCGCGTCCGGTTTCGCACAGCCGGCCACCGCGACGGCGGCAAGCGCCAGCGCCAGGGTGGTCCGGCAAGCGCGGGTGACGCGACTCACCACAGGTTGGCGGCCGTATCGGCATCGAGCCAGCCGCCGGTGAAGCCGGCGCGCTGCAGACCCTTGCGGATATACGGGTTCTTCTTCATCACCGACCAGACGAAATCGCTTCGGTAGTTCTCGATCATCAACACGATGGGGCCCTGGTCGATGCCCAGGTGCACGGTGTCTGCCCAGCCGAAACCCGGTACCAGCCTGCCGGTGCGCACTTCGGTCTTGGTGTCGAAGGTCATGTTGAAGGCGTCGACGAAGCCGTACTTCGTATAGATGTACTGGCCGTACTTCTTTTTCATCTCCTCGAGCGCGGGAATCACGATCTCGGGCGCGAAGGCGATCGAGCCGCCGGCTGCCGTGGGCACGATGGTGCCGTCGTCGGAGATGTAGTCCAGGCCGGCGCCTCGTGCGGTGTAACCGGCGAAAGTGCGCTCTTTGTCGCCCTGCTTGACGATCAGGCCGCCGGGGCCATTACTGGCGGTGAGGCCCCAGATGTTCTTGCCGTAACCGTTCCAGCCGCCGGGATTGGCTACCGCATAGGCCTGCTGTGAGTATGTCGCACGACGGCTGTTCTCGAAGTAGTCCATGTTGTGGTCACGGCCCCAGGCGTCGCGGATGCCGCGGAAATCCACCCAGGTATGGCTGTACTGGTGACCGAACATCGGTGCGAAGTTGAGGAAGGTCTGGCCGTGGAACTCGCCCCAGGTCTTGTCGTACGTAGCCGTCCAGGCGTGCCAGGCATCCTCGTTCACCGGGTGCGTGGGCGAACCGAGGGCCAGGATGTACACCAGCATGCCTTCGTTATAGCCGGCCCAGTCGTGCGGAATCATCTTGCCGCCGGGTGTCCAGCCCATGCTGATCAGGGCACCGTGGTTCTGCGCCCAGGTCCATTCGACGCGACGGTAAATGTCGTCGGCAAGCTGGCGAATCTCGGCTTCCTGCGGGTTGTCGTGGTCGTAATAGCTCTGCGCGAACAGGATGCCACCGAGCAGCAGCGTCGTGTCCACCGTGGAGACTTCGGTCCAGCGCGCTTCACGCTGACCGGTCTGCATGTTCAGGAAGTGATAGAAGAAGCCTTTGTAGCCGGTGGCGCCGTCTTCGGCGTCGTTCTGCGGGGCGTCGTGGAAGAAACGCAGGGTGGCCAGCGTGCGCTCGACCGCCTGGTCACGGGTGATATACCCGCGCTCGACACCCACGCCGTACGCCGTCAGGCCGAAACCGACCGAGGCGATCGAAGCGAAGGACGGGCTCGGGTAGTGATCGGGAATAAGGCCGTTGGTCGGGTTGCCGCTGTCCCAAAACCACTGGAACGTACGTTTCTCCAGCTCCACCACCATGGGCGGGACGGCGTGGAGGTCTTTGAGCGTGGCGGCCGACACGTGTTTGGCTTTCGCGGGTTCTTTCTGCGCGAGGGCAAGGGGGGCGGTACTGGCGAGCATGACACCGAGAGCTAGGGCTAGGCGTTTCATCGTAGTGGCTTTCATTGAGCGAATCCTTTGGTACGTCCCGCGGTGGCGTATGTAAACGTTTACGCCATCAAGACAAATAAAAGTCCCGGAGGACTTTGCTTGCCGTACAAAAGCAGCGCCCGCGGGGAGACTCGCGGGCGCCGAAAGTATGGTGCATCCGGCGTACCGGATGCACCCGTCGATCAGAACTTCAGGCCAACGGTGAAGCGTGCGGTACGCGGCAGGTAGGTGATGTTGCCCTGCTTGTTGTACGACACGCCGTTCGGATTGAATTCGCCGCCGGAACCCCAGGCGGTGTTGTAGTCGGCGTAGTTGGTCCAGTTGAACAGGTTCAGGATATCGAAGCGGGCGTAGATCTTGGTGTCGCCGCTGATGATGAAGTCCTTGGTGAACTGCACGTCGATATCGCGGTAACCCCAGATGTCACCACCGACCAGGAACTTGGAGCCGCGGGGAATACCAGCAACCGGCTGGCAGGAGCTACCTGTCGGCAGGATCGCGCCGTAGCAGGCGTTGTCGTTCTTCGGCAGCGGCGTGGCGACGGTCAGCTTGATCGAGGCATTGATGCCCCACGGCAGGTCGACCGCACCCGTACCGACGAAGCGGTGCTTCGCCACCGCATTCGAAGTGATGAACGGGTAGTCATTGATCGTGGCTTCGTCGAACGAGTAATGCTCGTTGATGTCACGGTTCTGCTTGGCATGCGAGTACGTGTACGCCAGGCTTGTGCTCCAGCCGGATTCCACCGTGTACGGCTTGTTCGCCGACAGCAGGACCTGCGTGGTGCGTGTGGAGATGCCGTTGTTACCGATGATCAGGCCGCCCATGTTCGGCACGCCATTGCTCCAGGGCTGTGAACCGCCCTGGAAGAACTGGCCGTTGGGGAAGCGGTTGCCGAGGGTGAACACGAAACCGTCTCTCGACAGCACGCGGGTCACCGTGGCATCGGTCTGCCAGTCACCGACGGCATTGGACATACCGAGGCTGAACTGGTCGGAGTACGGAGCCTTCAGGTGGTTGTTGAGCATGTCCACTTCCTGGCCGGAATTGCCGCCGGAGAGAAGACTGTTCAACACACCCTGGCCGCCCGTCAGATAAGCCGGATTGAAGGGGATGCAGTTCGACGCGCCGGTGTCACACGGGTGGGTCGGAAGATTGAAGTTCAGCGTGGTCTGCGGCAGCGTCAGCTTGGTCTGCTCGACCTGAAGGTAGTCGAACAGGTTGCGGTCGTAGGCGCGGCCGGCACCGCCGTGGATGACATGCGCTTCATCGCCGAACAGGTCGTACGAGAAGCCGAGGCGCGGCTGCCACTCGCCCTTGTAGGCTTTGCGGTTATTGCCGGTGCTGATGTAATCGTTGACGTTGACGCCGCCCTTGGCAAGCGATTCCGCATAGGTCTGGCCGACCGGTGCACCCGCGTACGGGTCCTGCGAGTTGAGGGCATCGAGCACGCGCTGGGGTGTCACGTAGTTCGTGTACTGCGGCGTGACTTCGTAGTCCCAGCGCACGCCGAGGTTCAGGGTGAGGTGGTCGTTAACGGTCCAGTCGTCCTGCGCGAACATGCCGTACTGGCGCGACGTGGTGTCGGCAACGCCGTCCACGCCCGGCAGCTGCGTCGCGTAGAAGACTTTCCACGGCTGCGCCGAGGTGCCGGTCGGATTCACGTCGTAGAAGAACTGCGGATTGGACGCAGCAGCATCGGCGGCCTTCAGCTCGACCGACTTGTACTTGTAGCCGAACTTGACGACATGGTCGCCGTGCCACTCGAGATCGTTGAAGGTGAAGGTGTCGGAGATGCTTGGACCTTCCTGGCTCTTGTCCGAGATCCCGCGCGGATCGGCCGAGCCCGTCGTCAGGATCGTTGCGTCCTGCTGCTGCTGGTACGAATAGGTGGCGCCGTTGCCGACCGTGGTCGGGACCGCCCGCAGATAAGCGTTCTCATAGGTGAAGATCAGCTCGTTGTACCAGCTGTCCGCACTATGGGCCCACTTGAACGTGCCGCGCGTGTCGTGGTTGTTGTTGTCGAGCCCGGCTGAGGCCGTCACACCGCTGCCGACGTTCGAGACCTGCGTTTCGCGGCGCACCTGGGTGCTGATCTCGATGCGGTCGCGGTCGGTCAGCTCCCAGTCGATCTTGCCGAAGTACAGCTTCTCGTTGAAGGGGATGTTGGCCGGACCAATTTCAGCCTGCGCGGACGCGGGAAGCAGCGCACTGACATTCGCATTGTTGACGCTGTTCGGCGTGACCGAAATCGGCGTGTCGAACTTCTTCTCTTCGTAGGCCACGAAGAAATGCATCTTGTCCTTGATGATCGGACCGCCGAGCGCGAAACCGTATTCCTTGGATTCGGACTCGACCTTCTTGCCGGAGAACTTCTCGATCGGCGTACGGTTGCGGAACGCGTCGTTGGTGTACGTGCCGAACACCTCACCGTGGAACTCGTTGGTGCCCGACTTCGTATCGGCGGTGATCGCCGCGCTCGAGACCTGGTCGTACTCGGCCTTGTAGTTCGAGGTGATGACCTTGTATTCGCCGATGGCAAGCTGCGGGAACGGGTTGCCCTGGCTACCACTCTGGCCGGAGACGCCGCCTTCCTTCACGTAGCTCTTCTGGCTCACGCCATCGATGTAGACGTTCGTCGAGCTGGTGTTCTGTGCGCCGCCGCGAAGCGACGTATTGCCCTTCGCATCGACGCTGAAGACCATGCCCGGCACGGTGTCGGCGAACTCGAGGAAGTTACGCGAGGCCTGCGGAATGGTCGCGATCTGGTGCAGCGAGATCGTCTGGCCGACTTCCGGCGTCTTCACTTCCTGGATCGTCGTGGCGGCGACCGTCACGCCTTCCATGGCCGTCGCATTGGCCGCGTTGGCCGTCGTGCCCTGGGAGGTCGGGGCCATCAGGTTCACGGTGGCCGTGGAGGCGACCGTCAACGTGATGTTCTGCTCCGTGGCCGGGCCCGCGTCCACGCGATACGTCGCCGGCGGCAGGCCATTGATCACGTAGGAGCCGTCGGCACCGGCCGTCGCATGGCGGGTCAGGCCGGTCTGCGGGTTGAACACGGTGACATTGGCGCCCGGCGTGGCCTTGCCACGAAGCGTGGCATTGGCGGTCTGTGCGAACACGGCGCCGGGTGCGATCGCGGTGGCGACGGCGGCAGCGATGACACTGACCAGCAGCTTTTTCTTCAAATGCGACGAAACCTTCATGAATCCCCTCTCCCAAATGGTTCTTGCTGTGCTGTCCGGCCCGGCGGAGCGTGAAACACGGAGGTCGACATTGGTGTCGTCCGCGGTGGTCGTGCCACTTTTTCGAGAGCGTTATGCCCCCGTGCTTTCCCGCCCGTTCCGCGGTTGCGGACCGGAAGTTCGTTCGGATGTCCTGTGATTGACGCCGTCCCTGAGGTTCCAGCCACGGCCCGGCAAGCCGTGTATTCCGACGGGCGTCAGGCCCGTCGTCTTACCGTGTCGCTCCCGCCACACGAGGCGCGAACGACGATTTCGGTGCTGACGACATGCGGCTCGGGAGCGGCGTCGTCGGGTGCTTCGATCATGGCGGCGAGACGCTCGAGGGCGGCCTCACCAAGCTCGGCGATGCGGATGCGCACCGTGGTCAACGGCGGCGACACATAGCGCGCCATGGGAATGTCGTCGAAGCCCACCACGGCGATGTCTTCGGGCGTGCGCACCTTCGCCTCGGCGAGTGCGGACAGGCAGCCGATCGCCATCATGTCGTTGGCGGCGAAGATCGCATCGGGGCGCGGCACCATGGCCAGCGCCTGCTTGCCGGCGTGGTAACCGGATTCCTCGGTGAAGTCGCCGTGCAGCACAGCCGCACGCCCACCAAATCCGGCGGTGGACAGGGCGTCGCGGTAACCGCGGATACGCTCCTGCACGTCGTGGTTCACTTCGGGACCGGCAATGAAAACGATGCGCTTGCGACCCAGGCCCAGCAGGTGTTCGGTCATGGCGCGGGCACCGCCGAAGTCGTCCACGTCGAGCGAGGCGTGCCGTTCCGAGCGCACGTGGCTGTTGATCAGCACGGTCGGCAGGACGATCGGCAGGTTCTCGTCGAGGAACGCTTCGTCCGCATGCGGCGACATCACCAGCAGGCCGTCCACGCGGCCCTGCATGGCGCGCAGGGCGATGGCGGCTTCGGTGGCATCACCGTGGGAGCTGGAGACCAGCAGGTAGAGCCCACGCGCCCGTGCGGCCAGATCGATACCGCGGATGAGTTCGGAGAAGAACGAACCGTGCAGATCGGGCAGGAGGGCGCCGATGGTCTGGGTACGGCGGGTGATCAGGCTGCGCGCAGCATTGTGCGGAACGTAGCGGAGGCGGGTCGCAACTTCTCGAATCCGCTTCTGGGTTTCGGCCGTCACGCCGCCATGGCCGTTCAGGGCACGGGAAACCGAGGCCACGGAAACGTTGGCCATTCTCGCGACGTCTTTGATGGTCACACTCACGCGTTTTCGCCCTTATCCCCCGCCCCGGAGGGCTGACGGCGCGGAACGTAAACGTTTTCATGGGAGCTTGTAAAGTCTTCGAAAACAAGGCCTTGTTGCGCTGCGGTACGATACTGGACGAAGAGCGATACCACTCGCCCCCACCTGTTAAAAACGTGTGTGGTGTCAGCGACTTGACTGGTACGTAAACGTTTGCGGCGACGCAGCAGCTGTCTCAGCGAAAACGTCACGGAGATGAATGGCTGCCGCGTTTAGTAACGGGCGTTACATGGAAAATCGCGACTTCTTGCGCTTTGAAGCGCCGCTCGTTCGCCCCTGTAGGAGCCGATTCATCGGCGATGGGTGCTCGC
Organism: Luteibacter sp. P4_D7_3; assembly: GCF_056401735.1. Lineage (NCBI taxonomy): Bacteria > Pseudomonadati > Pseudomonadota > Gammaproteobacteria > Lysobacterales > Rhodanobacteraceae > Luteibacter > Luteibacter sp. P4_D7_3. Next base: position 40,627 of record NZ_JBFUIT010000005.1, on the reverse strand, counting down.
GACCCGTTAGGGATCGCCGATGAATCGGCTCCTACACAGAGCGGTGCTGCCCAAATCTCACGCTTGCTGCGCTGTCGTCGACGTGGCGGCGGTGGCAACCACACGCTTCGACGACCAGACACTGCACGGATCGCCCTCGACGGCACGCCTGCGGGTGGCGACGCCTAGCCACGCGAAGCCCACGCCCATGGCGATGGCAACGAGGTCCACGCCCAGCACGGCGAAGCGACCCTCCGCCAGCGTGCGCATGAGGCGATCTCCGTGGATCGCCATGTCGAGCACGCCAACGGTCACGCTTACCAGCGCCGTCGCGCAGAGCAGATCCACGGCCGCCTTCGCCGGCCGGCGCCAGAAGGTCCAGATCACGGCGGCCGCGAAGGCAGTGAAGCAAACCGGCTGGACGATCGCTTCCGGCGTGGCGCCAAGCAACGGCCCGATCAGATTTCCCAGGAAGGTCGCCGAGATGGCGAAGCACGAACCGATGCACACGCCCACGGTAGCCGTGGCCATCGCGCGTACCTTCATCGGCTGCTCGGCCTGGCGCCGCTTACGCCGCGTCTCGATATAGAGCAGGTTGCCGGAATAGAAAAGGAAGGCGCCAGCAAGCCCAAGCAGGAAGTACAGCCAGCGCAGCGACACGTTACCGAACGAACCGAAGTGCAGCCCGAAGATGGCGGCGTAGGTCGCGTGGTTGGCATCGCGCGCCCCGCTCACCTGCACCTGCAAAACATGGCCGTCGGCGGCATCGAGCGAGACCATGCCGTACTCACCGAGCGTCTTGGTCGAGGTGCCGCGTACTTCCGCAGCCGCGCCCTTCTGGCCGTAGTGCACGTAACGCATGTAATCGGGTTTGAAGTTCGCGACACCGGAGGCGATTGCCGCCTGGCGCGCCCGCGCACCGAGTTCCGCCGGGGTCAGCATCACCGCGCTGCCACCCTTCGCCGTCGTTTCCGGAAGCGCGCTGGTCATGCGCTCGAACGCCAGCAACAGCTTGCCGTCGAACGCCGCCGTGTTGAACGCCATCAACATGACCATGGTCAGGCAGAGCAACGCGCCGGTGATGGCGAAGATGATGTGGAAGGGCAGGCTGAGAATGCCGATGACGTTGTGCGCGTCCTGCCACAGCCGCTTGAGGTTATGACCGGGGCGCAGCGCGAACAGCTCGCGCACGAGATTGGGCAGATGAATCAGCAGGCCGGTAAGCAAGGCGAGACCGTAGATCACGCTGACGACACCCATCAGATAGATACCGATCGCCGGGATGCCGAGGTCGTAGTGCAGCTCGTAGACGAAGTCGGCCAGTGCGTGCTCGTGGTCTTCCGCGTCGCGCGCGCTGCTCTCGTTGAGCGTCTGCGTTTTCCAGTCGCCGCTCTTGTCCATCCAGTACGCGGCCACCTCGTGCGACGGATGATCGGCTGGGAAGGTCACGCCGATCTGGTCGCGCGCCCCGGGGTGCGTGGCGACGATGCCCTCGAGCATTTTCTCCACGCGATCCATCGTGTCGGCACGAGCCATCTCGGCCCGGGGCGACGCCCAGGTGTCGATCTCGTCGTGGAACATCGTCAGCGCGCCCGCGTAGAACGCGATGAACAGCGCGAAGCCAGCAAGCAATCCGGTCCAGGTGTGGACGACGGTAAACGTGCGAATGGTCGAGGCTTTCATCGGATCAGAGCCCCGGCATCGTGTGCTTGGCAAGGAACAGGGCGCCGAATGCGGCGAGGTTGGCCACGGCCAGCCAGGCCCAGGCGCGGGCGCCGCTGCGGAACATATAAGTGCCACCCATGATCCCGGTCCAGACCGGGAAGAAAGCGACCAGGAAGGGCAGGGTCACCGATTCGCTCGAGCCCGGCCAGATCCAGATCATCACGGCGATGAGGGCCAGCGCCAGCGGCAGGCCGAGCAGGATGCCGGCGAAGGTCTTGGCGAGCATCAGCGGTTTTTCCGTTCGGCGGCGGGGCGGAAGAGCCATGCCACATAGGGCCAGGCGACCGCGCCGAGCATCAGCGCGGCGAGCGCGGCAACAATCCCGGGAAGCGACGTCTCACCGGCGATCCAGGCGGCGAACGCGATGACGGCGAAAACCCATGCGGCAAGGCGGCCCCTGCGCCCCAACGGACGCGCCAGCACGCGCTGGTTCCGGGCCGAGAGATAAGCGAGGGCCATGGCGACGAGGGCCGCCACGCAGCCGAGGGTATTCATTGGCATGGCCTGTCGATGGCTGATTGATAATTATTATCATTTAAGCCAGGACGGTCAACCGTCGTATCACTGTCCGTATGGCCGCCAATAGGCGCCTCCCGGTCCAAGCATCTCCATGACAGCGTCCACGGCTCTACGGGGTTTACTGGGTTTAGGGTCACATGTCAGCGGAAAGTGAGTGATCGGTCCCTGGCTTCCCGTCCCCGAGCCATCGCCGTCAATGCCGTAGCCAAACGATGCAGCGCTCGCCGCCGCCGCCGCCGCTGCCAGCCGGTTCGCTGTGCATGGCGCCGGCCGACTCGTCCGCGAGCCCCCTGGGCTATGGAAAAGGTCTTCCAGCTGACGCGCCTGCGACCGCTCGGGCAAACCAACGCAGGCAACCGCAAGCGCTATCGAAAGCCAGCACACATAGGGACGCCTCATGACAGCGTCGCCGCGTCGGTGTCCCAGCGCATCCGCGGAAGGGCACGCGGAACGTTGAAGCGGGGGATGCCACTCACGAGGTTGATATAGCCCGAGCCGGCCGACGCCGTGCCGGACACACCTGCTGCGGACAATGCCGAACAGGGCCGACGATACCGACCTGATGATGCTGCGCATGTCGACTTCTCCTTGTCGAGGTGGTGGAACTCCTGATGCCAAACCTAGACCTCTTTCCAACTCCCTGGAATATCTCTCCGGTTATAGGCGCCGCCTGCTTTGCCCGGCTGACCGCTGTGGGCCTGGTCAAAGAATCACCACCTGCTCAAGTTTTGACCAAACCGACCGTTAACTGAATACGGGGGTTAAGTAAAACTAGCGTTAACCCTTGCGTTAAATTAGAATTAACACCACACGAATCACCACGTTGGCGCGTCTCGCCACGTAGTGCGACAGGAAACCACGGTAACTCGTTGAAATAGCAGCCATGTTGACCACCATCCTCATTGCCACCACCCTCGTTGCCTTCGCTCTTGCGGCGGCCTCGGTGCGACGCATCCCGGAAGGTCAGGTCTACAGCGTGCGTCGCCTCGGCGGCTCGCCCTCGTTGCTTACCGCTGGCACCCACATGCTCGTGCCGATCATCGACCGCGTTTTCCACAAGATCGACCTCGGTGGCCAGACGCTGCGTTTCGACGGCGGCACGGTCTACTGGCAGGTGCTCGAGCCGGAAGTGGCCGACGAAGTGATCGACGAAGCGCCTGAGATGATTCGCAGCAATGTTGTTGCTGCCCTGCGCGACGCCAGCTCCGCCCATTCGGCCGACCGCCGCGCCGTCGGTACCCAGCTCAAGCACACGATGAATGGCTCGCTGCGTTCGCGCGGCATGCTGGTCACCCGCGTCGAGCTCGACGCGGCCTGATCCCCCGCGCTGGCGCCTTCGCGCCGGCGCTTTCATACTCTTGCGCCCCATCACCATTCCCCGGTGTCGCATGACTGCGCGCGAAGCCCTGCAAACCCAGCTCGAACGCGGCATTGCCACGCTTGGCACCGTCCTGCCCGAGGGCGCCGTGGCGCGCCTGCTCGATTACCGCGAGCTGCTCGAGCGCTGGAACTCGGCCTATAACCTGACAGCGGTCCGTAACGCGGACGAGCAGGTCGCGCGCCACCTTCTGGATTCGCTGGCCATCGTCCCGTTCGTCGAGGGCACGACGCTTGCCGATCTGGGGACCGGTCCGGGCCTTCCCGGCATTCCCCTGGCGATCGCCGAGCCGGCGCGCGAGGTCCTCATGGTCGACTCCAACGGCAAGAAGGTCCGCTTTCTTCGCGAGGCGATCCGCTCGCTGAAGCTGACCAACGGACGCGCCCTGCAGAGCCGGGTCGAGGATGTGGAGGGCACGTTCGACTGTATTACCGCCCGTGCTTTCGCCAGCCTGGCGGACATGCTTGGCTGGGGCGGGCATTTGCTGGCGCCGGGTGGTGTGTGGCTGGCGATGAAGGGCAAGCATCCGGCTGAGGAGCTGGATGGGGTGCCGGAGGGGTTCACCGTCGAGGGGATTCATGTGTTGACGGTGCCGGGGGTCGAGGGCGAGCGGCATCTGGTCGTGATTCGGCGGGCGTGATCGCCAGCACCCTTCGCCGCTGAAGCGGCTCCCACAAGGAGCTGCTTCTGCCCTTACACCCTGTCTAGGGCTGGACCTCCCGGCAATGCTACGCTAGCGCCCCTTCCGCGCTCGGTAGATAACGACCCTCCATGGCCCGCATCCTCGCAGTCGCCAACCAGAAAGGCGGCGTCGGCAAGACCACCACCTCCGTCAACCTCGCCGCGGCCCTGGCCGCCGCGCGGCGCAAGGTGCTGCTCGTCGACCTCGATCCGCAGGGCAACGCCACCATGGCGTCGGGCGTGGACAAGCACGAGGCCAAGCCGAATGGCTGCGAAGTGCTGCTGGGCGAAGTAGAGATCGGCAGCGTGCTGGTGCGCACCGAGGCCGGTTACGACCTGCTCCCGGGTAACGGCGACCTCACCGCCGCCGAGCTGAAACTGATGGACGGCATGGCGCGCGAGCATCGCCTGAAAGAGCAGCTCGCCAAGGTCGCGGACAACTACCACACCATCCTGATCGACTGCCCGCCCTCGCTGCACCTGCTGACGCTCAACGCGCTCACCGCGGCCGACGGCGTGCTGATTCCCGTGCAGTGCGAGTACTTCGCGCTGGAAGGCCTGTCGAGCCTGCTCGACACGATCAAGGCCGTGCGGATGCGCCTGAACCCCGAACTCGAGGTCGAAGGCCTGCTGCGCACCATGTACGACGTGCGCAACAACCTCGGCAACGAGGTCTCGGCCCAGCTCACCCTGCACTTTGGCGACAAGGTGCTGCGCTCGATCATTCCGCGTAACGTGCGTCTTGCCGAGGCGCCCAGCCACGGCCAGCCCATTCATCTCTACGATCGCGGGTCGCGCGGCGCCATCGCCTACATCGGCCTCGCCGGCGAAATCATTCGCCGCGAACGCGCCATGCTGGCGGCACAAGGCGCGGCAAGCGACACCCCCGAGACCGACGACGCGGCGCCCGACGCCACCGACACGGTTCCGACGGCACCTTAAGGAATTCCTTCAATGGCAGCAGCGAAGAAACGTGGACTCGGCCGTGGCCTGGATGCCCTGCTCGGTGGTGGTGCTGGCCCTGATGCCGGTCCGTCGATCGTCGAGCAGGAAGGCGAGCTGCGACTGCTGCCTATCCACCAGATCCAGGCCGGCAAGTACCAGCCGCGCCGCCACTGGAACGACGAGGCGCTCGACGAGCTCGCCGCCTCGATCAAGGCCCAGGGCCTCATCCAGCCGGTGGTGGTTCGCGCCATCGGCAAGAACAGTTACGAGCTGATTGCCGGCGAGCGTCGCTGGCGCGCGGCGCAGCGCGCCTCCATGAGCGAGATCCCGGCGCTGGTGAAGGACGTGCCCGAGCAGTCCGTGCTCGCCATGGCGCTGATCGAAAACATCCAGCGCCAGGAGCTCACGCCGCTCGAGGAAGCCCAGGCCCTGCAGCGCCTGATCGACGAATTCGACCTCACGCACCAGCAGGCAGCCGATGCCGTCGGCCGTTCGCGCGCCGCCGTGTCGAACCTGCTGCGCCTGATCGACCTGCCGGCGTCGATCAAGACGCTGCTGGACGAGAGCAAGCTGGAAATGGGCCACGCGCGCGCGCTTCTCACCCTTCCGCACAGCATCGCCGAACCGCTGGCGCTGGAAGCTGCGCGCCACGGCTGGACCGTGCGCGAACTGGAAGAGGCCGCACGCAAGGCGCAGCTGGCGCCGAAGGGCAAGGCCAAGGCCAACCCGGCCGACCCGAACATCGCCAATCTGGAGCGGGAGTTGGCGGAGCGTTTCGCCACGCGCGTCGAACTGGCGCACGGTCGCGGCGGCAAGGGCAAGCTCGTCATCCATTACCACAGCCTCGACGAGCTCGACGGCATCCTGTCCAAGGTCCGCTGAGCGCGGATCTGAAAGGAAATGGCCATGCCTCCGGTCCATAAGGACGTGAACCCGAAGCAGCGCCAATACGAAGCGATGGTGCGCGCCCTGTCGGCCGACCTTTACCGGTTCGCCTTCTGGCTGTCGCGCAACGAGTCCGTGGCCCAGGACCTGGTCCAGGAGACTTTCCTGCGCGCGTGGAAAAACCTCGACTCGCTGCGCGACGCCGAATCCGCGAAGCCCTGGCTGATCACCATTTTGCGCCGCGAACACGCGCGCCTTTACGAACGAAAGCGCTTCGACACCGTGGAACTGGACGACACCGTGCCCGAAGAGGCCGCCTTTGCCAGCCCGGAGCGCAGTGGCGATGCCGCCCAGGTGCGCGACGCCATGCTCAAGTTGCCCGACAAATACCGCGAGCCCCTGGCCATGCAGGTGCTCGGTGGCATGAGTTGCGACGAGATCGCCGCCGCCACCGATCAACAGCCTGGCGCGGTGATGACCCAGTTGTTCCGCGCACGTCAGCGTCTCAAGGACCTGCTCGGCGGACGCGCCGCGGCTGAAGGAGGCCGGAAATGAACTGCCTCGAATTCCGCCGCCGCATCGGCGCCGAGCCGCGCTCGCGCGCTCCCGAACTGATCGCCCATCGCGACAGCTGCAAGGACGGCTGTGCCGCGTTCTGGCAGCGCGCACAGCGTTTCGACGACGATCTCGAAGCCGCGCTGGCCATTCCCCTCCCCGAAGGTCTCGTCGACCGGATCCTGCTCGCCCAGGCCACGGGCGAGCGTCGCCGCCAGGTGGGCATGCGTCGTGCCTGGCTGGCCATGGCGGCCTCGGTCGCCATCGCCTTCGCCGGGGTGGGCCTGATGTGGCGTCAGAATGATCTCAACTCGCTACCCGCCCTCGCCGTGGCGCACATGCCCGGCGAGATGGATGCGCTGAGCCTGACCGAGCCCATGACCGACGCCCAGGTCGAGGCCGGTTTCGTCGGCCGCGCGACGCGGCTCAAGGGGCCGATGCCGGCCGGCGTCACCTACGTGCGCGACTGCACGGTGGGTCCGTACCCGGCCGTGCACCTGGTGACCCGCATGAACGACGAGCCGGTGGTGGCCCTGTACATGCCGGGCAAGATGGACACCACGCCCGGCACCTTCGTGCGCGATGGCTGGGAAGGCAGGCAGATGCCGCTGCACGGCGGCACCCTGGTGGTCCTGGCCCAGCAGGGCGCCAGCCGCAGCGCGATGGACGCCGTGGAGCGGGGCTGGCGTGCCGCGATCGAAGGCCCGGCGCCGCAAGTCATCGGCCGGATCTGAACGAACGCGGCGAGCGCGGCCCCATCCCGGGCCGGTTGGGCGATAATGCCGCCCCGAATCGAGCCACCCCGGAATCGCGATGACCGACCTCGCCGTAGTCGTGCCCGTCTTCAACGAGCGCGACAACATCCCGCCCCTCCTCGCCGAGATCGCCTCGGCGCTGCGCGGCCGGATCGACTTCGAGATCATCTACGTGGACGACGACAGCACCGACGACAGCGTCGCCGTGCTCACCGCCGCCAAGGCGCAGTATCCGGAGCTGCGGGTCATCCGGCACCTCACCCGCAGCGGCCAGAGCACGGCCGTCTGGAATGGCGTGCGCAACGCGCGTGCGCCGTGGATCGCCACGCTGGATGGCGACGGCCAGAACGACCCCGCCGATATTCCCAAGCTGCTCGCCGCGCGTGACGCCTCGCCGGCGCTGAAGCTGTTCGCTGGCTGGCGTGTCACGCGGCGCGACAGTTTCAACAAGCGCATCTCGTCGAAGGTCGCTAATGCGGTGCGCTCGCGCATGCTCCAGGACAGTACCCCGGATACCGGTTGCGGCCTGAAGCTGTTCGAACGCGAGACGTTCATGCGCCTGCCCTACTTCGACCATATGCATCGCTACCTGCCGGCGCTGGTGAAGCGTGCGGGTTTTGCCAGCCAGAGCGTGCCGGTGGGGCATCGTCCGCGCACAGCGGGGACGTCGAAGTACGGGATGCTGGACCGGCTTTGGGTCGGGCTGGCCGATCTGCGCGGCGTGGCCTGGTTGATGCGGCGGGCGAAGGTGACGCGTACGGAAGAGGTCTGAGGCGGCGCTTTCAGCGCTTCAACATCCGCGGCTGCCAGGCATCCAACGCCTTCGCCGTGCGCTCGCGCCCCAGCTCGATCAACTCTCTCGCGCGGTAGAACTCGTACACCGTCGATACATTGCGCGGAATCTCGATCAGCACGTCCGGCTGGTAGGCCGCCAGGCGCAGCCGTGAGAGATTGGCCTGCATCAGGTCCATCGCCTGGGTCATCAGGTCGAACGCACCGGGATCCCTGAGCTTCGGCTTGCCATCCGACGAAGGCAGTACGCGTCCGATCAGACGCCCGAGCTTGGCGGTATACCCTTCGTCGGTGCGCACGGTCACGTCCTTTTCCGGTGGCTTCTGCAGTTCGGCCGCGCCATCCACGCTTACGGCGATCACGTAGTCGGCGTCTTCGCGCATCAGCGGAAGCACCGGCAACGGGTTCAGTAGCGCACCGTCGACCAGCCGGCGACCGTCGTGCACATACGGACGAAAGAGCGTCGGGATGGCGATGGAGGCGCGGATCGCATCGAACAGCGGGCCCTTGGTGAGCCACACTTCGCGCTCGCGATCCAGGTCGGTCGCCACGGCCGTATAGGAAACATTGAGCTCCTCGATGTTGACCTCACCGATGAGCTCACGCAGCGCCGCCATGATCCGGTCGCCCTTGATGAAACCACCGCCCGAGAAGCTCCAGTCGACCAGGCGCAACACGTCGAACCGCGCCAGGGCGGAAACCCAGTCGCGATACACATCGAGCTTGCCCATGCCGTAGATGCCGCCGACGAGCGCACCCATCGACGTGCCGGCAATGGCGACGATTTCAAAACCGCGTTCCTCGAGGACTTCGATCGCGCCGATATGGGCGAGTCCTTTTGCCGCCCCTGCACCGAGCGCAAGGGCCACACGCGGCTTACGCGGCGTACCGCTGGCGGCGGGCAGGGCGCCCGGATCCGCGATATCGATCTCACTCATGCAGCGGCGGCGCTCAGTGGTGGTTGTTCGAACTGTTCTGGTAGCCGGTCAGGGCCAACTGGAGCAGGATCTTCATTTCTTCGCGAAGCGGCAGTGGCGAGACGATCTCGGCATCCGGCCCGTACTTGAGTACGTCCATCAACAGTTCGCGCGAGTTCGAATACGGCACCTTCAGTTCGTAGCGTCCATCCGGCAGGGACTCGCCCTTTTGCTGCGAGTGCCAGTGTTCGTCTGCCACCCAACGCGCGGCATGCGATGAAAAACGGATAGTTGCCCAGGCCTTGGGCTTGCCCGCGAAGATGCCATAGCTGGAGGCGAGCAGGTCGTTAAGCTCGGCGTCGTCCACGTCCCTGGCCTTCGTCTCCAGCGACTGCGGGTCCGCGATGCGATCCACCGCGAAGCTGCGCAGGGCTTCACGGTCGTGGTCCCAGACGTCGAGGTACCAGTTGTCGCGATAGTGGGTGAGCCGCTGCGGTGACACCGTGCGCTTGGAATCGGCATTGGTGGTGCGCGCGCGGTAACGGAAGCTCAGCTGGCGACGTTCGAGCGTCGCGCCTGCGACGATGCGAAACACCTGCTGGTCCATCTTGCGCGCGCCCCAGGAAATCACCCGGATGCGGTCCACGGGCAAGGCCTTTCCGCTGCCGTGGTCGGAAAGCAGGCGTTCGATGCGCGCCTTGAACGGCGCCAGCGCGCCTGCGAGCACACCGGGATCGGATCGACCGATAAGCTCATTGAGCGCCATCAGCGCGGCCAGCTCGTCACTGGTCAACCACAGGCCAGGCAACTCGAAGCTGTCGGCCTCGGAGGCGTCGTAGCGGAACGAGGCCTGCTCGCCGGCGACGCTCTGCACGGGTGCACCCAGCGCATCGCGCAGGAAGGCGACATCGCGGTAGAGCGTGGCACGCGAGCATTCAAGCTCGTCCATCAGCCGGGACAGCGGCACGGGATAGTGCGCTGACTTCAGCAGGCGGTGCAGGGTGAGAATGCGCTCGTAGCGGTCCATGGGTGTCGCCGGCTGGATGGTGCTTCGGGAAGTGTGTCCGTGCGGGCGTGACGCCCGTATCTACGCGACTCAAGCATGGCGGTGGCGATGGCCGTCCGCAAGGGACATGAGACTCGGCCATTCGGGGGGTCGCCCGATCGCAAGTTTGCGCCGGGGGCCATAAGGCGCAAAAATGCTGCTTTGCGATTCGCCGAAGGCCTCCCCCGACCATGGCGGAACCGAAGCACGCAGGCCCGGCTCTGGTGGGTCCACACGAACCGCCGGACGACGCTCCTCGCGCCGACATCCTGTTCACCGCCCCTCTCGTGGTCATCCAGACGGCCACGGCGGCCGGCTATGGGCTGTGGATGGTGCTCGGCATCTCGCTGGCGCTCGGGGTCTATCCCGACGGCCGCGGCGAGGTGCTCGCGCCCCTGACCATCGGCCTCGTGTTCGTCAGCCTGGGTCTCATCGCGACCTGTCTGCGCCTGGGTTTCGCGCCGGACTGGCATGGCTGGAACCCGGCCAAGCGCATGATGCCCACGGTCGAGGGACTGGTGGCCATGGTGAATTACCTGCCCATGCTGGCGCTGGCTGGCCTGGCGCGGGGAGAAAACGCGTTCTGGGCGACCCGTCTGGCCGGCGCCATCCTCGTCCTGTGTACACTTGCCACCCTTGTGTATACGGCGCGGAGCGCGTCGCGGCGGCTGCCTCCTGGCGTGGCCGCGCTCGCCAACACGCAGCCGTTGGGCCGCACGGTGTCTGCCGTGTTCGCCGGCGGTCTGTGGCTCTGGGTTTGCGTCGCACTGCAGAATGAGACGGCGATCGATCCACCCACCCCCTGGCGACTCGGGCTTCTCGCCGTGGCGCTGGCGTTGGGTATCGTCGAGGGCATGCGCTGGCGCGCGGTGCGCCAGCTGGCCGATGAGCGCGGCGTGCCGGAGCGCTTCACCACCGGTGGCGCGGCCGCGCGCCTGCTGGTCGGGCGTGTCGGCGTCGCGGTGCTTTCAGTCGGGCTGCCGTGTCTTTTACTGGTGTCGCACCCCGCCGGACGGATGCTGGCGCCGGCCGCTGGTTTGGCCGCGTTAAGCTGCGTTATCGGTCAATGTCTCGAGCAAAGGCTCTATGGGCGCGCCTATGCGCAGCTCATGGCAGTCTAGCCATTTACACTTCCATTCACATACGGGTAGACGATGAAACAATCCCTGATCGCCACGCTCGTCCTTGCCGCGCTGCCGTTCACCGCGTCGGCGCAGGACGCCAACGCCACCAAGAACGCCACCTCCGCTACGCCTGTCACAACGGCGACTACCACGACAACGACTACGCCGACGACAACCACAACGCCAGCCACAACGACCACCACGACGACGACACCCGTTGTCGCCGCGGCGCCCGCACCGGCTCCGGCCTCCGCTCCGTTCGACGCCAACGCGCCGGCCCCCAACGCCGCGCCCAACGCGGCCCAGAACGGCGGCTGGACCGGCTCGGGCGAATTCGGCTTCGCCTCGTCGCGCGGTAACTCACGCACCGAAAACGCCAACGCCAAGCTCGGCCTGAGCCAGGAAAACGAGCTCTGGAAGAACAACCTCTATCTTAATGGCCTGCGTTCGAAGGGCGAGACGACGGTCACCGATGCCGACGGCAACACGATCGATAAATTCAGCACCACGGCCAACCGGTATGACACCGGCGCGTCGGTGGGCTACAAGTTCGATCCGCGCAGCTACATCGTGACCGCCGCCCGCTACGAGCACGACGACTTCGGCGCCAACCTGTGGCAGGGCATCGTCTCGGTCGGCTACGGCTACATCGCCCTCAAGAACGAACGCGCCGAGCTGTCCTTCGAAGTCGGTCCCGGTTACAAGCGCTACCAGCCTGCCAAGTCCACCCGTCCGGAGCTCAATGCCGACGGCACGCCGGTGGTGGATCCGGCCACCGGCGCCGCTGTGTCGGAGCCGTATACCCCGAAGGACGAGGGTGAGGTGGTGGGACGTAGCCTGATCAACGGCAAGTACCGTCTTACCGAGAACACCGCGCTGGAAGACACGCTACTGATCGAAGCAGGCTCGAAGAACCAGTACTACCAGAATGATATCGGCCTGTCGGTCAGCATGACCAAGAAGATGGCGCTGAAGCTGGGTTACCAGATCCGCTACAACAGCGACATCCAGCCGGGTACGGTGAGCACCGACAAGCTGATGACGACGAACCTCGTTTATAACTTCTGAGTTTGCGGGCCGGATTCACTCAACGCTGAGGCGCTAAAAACGCCTCGGCGCCGAGCCCGATCAACATCGCCGCCACTTCGTGCCCCAGCTCCACGGGTGTGTCGGCCTTCGCATCGGCCTGCGCACGCAACAGCTCACCGGTATGGGCGTTACCGACCATACCGTGCAGCGTGAGACCGTATTCGGCCACCACGCACCACGCGCCGATCGCCACGGCGCAGCTACCGCCCAGTCGTTCGTTCATGGCGCGCTCCGCGTCCACGGCAATCTGTGTCTCGGGGTCGCCCAGGGCCGCCATCAATTCGGCAACGCGGGTGTCGCTGGCGCGCGATTCCACGGCGATCGCGCCCTGGCCCGGGGCCGGAAGCCAGTCCGGGCTGGCGAGGCGTGCGGTGATGCGTTTTCCGAGGCCGAGACGCTCCACGCCGGCACAGGCCAGGATGATGGCGTCGTAGTGGCCTTCATCGAGCTTGGCCAGCCGGGTATTCACGTTGCCGCGCAGATCGAGCAGTTGCAGGTCGGGCCGCACCGCGCGTAGCTGTGCCTGGCGTCGCAGCGACGAGGTGCCCACGCGCGCCGCGTGCGGCAGGTCGGCGAGATTCGCGTACTGGTTGCTGATGAAGGCGTCGGCGGCGTCCGCGCGCGGGAGGATGGCCGAGAGCACGAAGCCCGGCTCCAGCTCCGCCGGCACGTCTTTCAAGGAGTGCACGGCGATATCCGCGCGATCGTCGAGGATGGCGATTTCGAGTTCCTTGAGGAACAGGCCCTTGCCGCCGATGGTCGCCAGCGAGCGATCGAGAATCTCGTCGCCCCGGGTCGAGAGGGGCACCAGCTCCACCTGCAACCCCGGGTGCGCCTGGCGCAGGAGGGAGGCAACGTGCTCGGCCTGCCAGAGGGCCAGGGCGCTCTTGCGGGTGGCGATGCGAAGTGGTGCGGTCATTTCTATCCAGGCGGTCGATCGGTCGAGGCGGGATTGTCCCGCGTTTCGCCCCGGTCTTGCACGCTCAGCCGGCGTCGGTACGTAGCAACTGGCGTACCGCGGGCAGGTTCCGCCGGCTCACCTCGGGCGTGACCTCGGTGCCGGAGAGCCGGGCGAGCACGCGGCCATCGCTCAGCGTTCGCAGGCCGAGGAGACGGGCCCGCGGCACCAGGCAATTGCGATGCAGGCGGACCAGCCGGTCGCCGTGCGCCGTTTCGAGCTGGCGCAGGGAGTCGTCGATCAGCCACATGCCGCCGCCATGGTGGACGGCCACGTATTTCTCGTCGGCCAGCAGATAGAGGACATCGTCCAGACGCACGCGGACCTCGTCGGCGCCGTTGCGCGCGCGCAGCCAGGTGGCCTGCGTGGAGGGGGTCGGTCGCAAGCGTGTTGCCACGCGATCGAGGGCCTCGTCGAGGCGCTCGGCGCGTACGGGCTTCAGCAGGTAGTCCGTGACGCCAAGATCGAACGCGCTCAACGCATGCTGCTCGTAGGCCGTACAGAACACCACCTGTGGCCGTATCGCCGCCTCGGCAAGGCGACGCGCCACCGCCGTGCCACCGAGACCGGGCATCTCGATATCGAGCAGGATCAGGTCGGGTTGCAGCGCCGCGCAGGCCTCGAGTGCGGCCTCACCGTCGGCTACGCTGCCGACCACCTGCACGTCGCCGCGCCGCGCGAGCAGCGAATCCAGCCGTGCCCGCGCGAGCGGTTCGTCATCGGCGATCAGCACGCGCATTCGCGGACTCCGGCAGGAAAACGGTCACGATGAAACGGTCCGCCACGGTGTCCACCCTCACGCTGGCGCGCTCGCCGTAGTGAAAGCGGACGCGCTCGCGTACGTTGCGCAAGCCGTGCCCGGTACCGGGTGTGGGTGCACCATCGGCGATCGGATTGTCGACGACGATCTCGACGCCGCCGGGTACCCTGCTCCCGCCAAGGCGGATCGTGCCACCGCTGCGGCTCGGTTGCACGCCGTGGCGGATGGCATTCTCCACCAGTGGCTGCAGGAGCATGCGTGGCATGGGCAGCTCGGGCGGTACGTCGATGTCGCGTTCCACCCGCAGTCGATGGCCGAGGCGTAACGCTTCGATCTCAAGGTAACGGTCGACGAGCATCCACTCGTCGCCGAGCGTGCCGATGGATTCCGTGTCGCTACCCAGGGCCGCACGAAACAGCTCGGCAAGGTTTTCGACGGTGCGCTCCGCCGCGTCGGGATCGACCCGGATCAGGGCGGCCACGGCGTTCATGCTGTTGAACAGGAAATGCGGACGGATACGCGCCTGCAGGGCGGCCACCTGTGCCTGTGCCTCGGCGGCCAGGCGAACCTGCCACTGCGCGACAACGAAGAAGTAGCGCAGCAGCCCCGCGCCGAGCAGCCCGGTGGCGACCACGCTGTCGCGGACGAAGTGGATCGTTGGCCGGGGAGTGATGCCGATCGCAAGACCGTGGTCCATCCACCCCAACACCGCCGCGCTGATCCCGACGGTGGCGACCAGCAGGAGCCAGACCGCCGCATAAGGCAGCAGGCCGGGCAGTCGTTGCATGCCGCCGCGCAGCTTGCACAGCGCCACGGTCAGCAGTACTGAGAGCCAGCTGGTGAAGAGCACGGCAATGCAGTAATCGCGAAGCGTGCCCGTCCCGCCGGGGGCCAGCCACATGAGGGTCACGGTCAGCGCGCCCACCACGAGCAAGGCGAACAACACCGGCAGGCTGCAGAAATCAGGTAACGGCGCCGACGGTGGGCGCGGAACGCGGGTCGTTTCGGAGGGGGTGGCGGGCATGCGGCGAGTATGCCGGATGCCTGCTCACCCCGCCGCGCACGCGATCACGCGGCGGCGAAGCGCTCCGTCAGCCAGGCGCGCACATCCGTGATCTCGGGCAGGCTGACCTGGTGCGCCATCGGGTAGCTGTGCCAGTCGATGCGATGGCCGAGCGACTCGAGCGCCTGCCGCGACATCTCGCCCAACGCCATCGGGACGATGGGATCGGCGCTGCCATGGCCCCAGAAGATCGGCGTGGCGTGGTTCGACCCGCTGCGCTCGGCTTCGATGGTCTCGTGCAAGGGCAGATAGGCTGAGAGGATCAACAGGCCAGCGAGTGTCTCGCGGTGACGAAGCCCCGCCGAGAGCGCCATGGCCCCGCCCTGCGAGAAACCGGCGAGGATGATGCGCGAGGCAGGCACACCGCGTTCTTCCTCGCGCGCGATCAAGGCTTCGACTTCATCGATGGACGCACGGATGCCTTCGGCATCCTGTTTGTCCGCGATGGCAAGCCCCTTGATGTCGTACCACGCACGCATGGGTGCACCGTTGTTGACCGTCACCGCACGCACCGGCGCGTGCGGGAAGACGAAGCGCACGCCGGGCCAGCTTGCGTCGACCAGCTCCGGCACGATGGGTGCGAAGTCGTTGCCGTCGGCGCCGAGGCCATGCAGCCAGATGACCGACCAGGTCGGCGACGGCTTCGTTTCGGTTTCGACGGTGGGCAAGGGCATGTGAGAACTCCGGGGTGCGAGAATCGATTATGTTACACGGCACTCGCGGTGGCTCCATGTGGGAGCCGATTCATCGGCGATGCTCTTGACGATCAATCGAACCACACCAGGGAAATGGGACATGCGACGAACTCTTGCATCGATGTTACTGATCCTGTCACTGGCCTTCGGCGCAACGACGACCGCGCAGACCGTGCTACCGACCGGCGGCCTCCCGCCCTGGCATTTCGGCATGTCGCCGCAGGAGGTCACCTCGCAGGTCGACGCCGGCCCGTACAAGTCGTTCACCAACGGCGACCTCGAGACCTATAACGGACTGTTCGATGGTCACAAGGAGAACGTGCAGTTCTTCTTCAAGGAGGGGAAGCTCGTCCGCATCGGCGTTTACCTTTACGAAGGCGAGGACATCAAGGCCGCCTCGAAGGTCTGGGCGACGACGTATCGCGCCCTGAAGGCGAAGTACGGTGCTGTCGAGCTCCCGGACATCACCTTCGATCCGCCGACCGCGACGCCTGAGCCCGATCTCGTCGGCATTGTCGCCGGAGGGAATGTACAGGTGACGGGCAAGTCGCAGATGGCGCCGTTCAACCAGCCATCCGACGCGTTCGTTTTCGCGAGTTTTAGCCGCGCGAATCCGGTCGGCCGCGTCACCTATTACGTCACCGTGATGTACGACCCGCCACATCATTGAGCGAAGTCAGCGAAACAAATGAGGCACGAAGCAGCTCGTATTGCGCGTAATACGATCGTCGTCTTCGCGTATCCCGATACCTGCCGGTTCGTCGCCGATCACCCACGAGCCGACCAGGGCATGACGGCCGTCGAATACCGGTAGCGGCGCGAGAGACTGATAAACCTGGAAGGATTTGGCATCAGCGCGCTCGCCAGCGGCAAGTACCACGATGCCCTCGCCTTCGCGTCCCCAGTACGGCTTCCCGACCACCGCACCCTCGACATCCTCGCGGCGCCGGCTCGCAGGCAGCAGGTTCGGATGCCGCGGAAAGTATTCCCAGAGGATGGGCAGGATGGCCTTATTGGAGAGCAACATTTTCCACGGCGGCTCGATCCAGCGGGTACCACTCGCGGGAATATGCTGGGCGAAGGCCTCGCTCATCAGCCACTCCCACGGATACAACTTGAACAGCCGGTCGATGGGACGGTCGGCAAGGTCGATGAACGCGTTGCCGGACCAGCCGATCGATTCGATGTCGAGGGCATCGACCGCGTGCCCTGCCTGCGTGCAGGTGTCCAGCAGGTAGTCGCAGGTCGTCGCGTCTTCGGGGTTGTCGTAGCACGCGGCGAAGTGCACGCGCGGGCCACCCCCGACAACGCGCCATCGTTCGATCAACTTCTCGTGGATCGAGTTGAACTGGTCCGCGTCAGGGGCGACCTCTTCCAGCCAGTACCACTGCACCACCGAGGCTTCGAACAGCGAGGTCGGGGTGTCGGCGTTGTACTCGAGAAGCTTCGGCGGCGAGCGTCCGTCGAAAGACAGGTCCATACGGCCATACAAGGCGGGATCGCGATCGAACCAGCTACGCTCGATCAGCTGCGCGGCGCGATCATCGAGGCCGAGGTCGGCGTAACGACCGGCGCGGACGATGCGATCGACGGCATCGAGGCAGAGGCCATGCAACTCGGCTGTCGCCGCTTCGAGCGTATCCACGGCGGCTTCGTCGAATACGTAGCACGCATCCTCACGCCAGTAGGCCTGGCCGTCGATCGTATGGAAGCCGAAACCAAGCGCCTCCACGGAAGACTGCCAGTCAGGTCTTGGGGTTAGCGATGCGCGTTGCACAGGGGTATGCATCCAAAATCTTTGGAAGCGATCGTATCAGTGCAATACGAGGATCATAAAGCCTGCGACCCGGCGCGCGGTGACCATCGACGCCAGGAATCTTGATCACGGACATCACGGCGTGAACTGCGTCTTTCCCTAGGCGCCCACCACGCGAGCTTTCACGGGCGAGGCAGCAGGCAGGCACTGGCAGTTAGCGGCGCAGCATGATGGTTGTACCCCCGTTTGAGCGCGAGTCCGCGGATGCTGTGCACGAGTCGATCGCGCAGACCGTCGGCCGCCGAGGCGTGCCCGCGCCAATTGATGGCCATCTACCGTAGGTATGTTGAGTCACGTGCCTAGAATGTGTAGGACTTCACCTACAGACATCTGCCTCAAATGCGTTCAGGATGCGCCCCGCCGCCCTGTGGGATTGATCCACGCGTACCAACGCATCCCCCGGTGCTCCTCTGGTCGCACGGTCGATAACTTACGCATCGGCGCGGCGAGCATGTTCAGATCACCTCTAGGGGGAGGATGCAATGAGTAGTACAGACGCGCGACCGCCGTACGTTCCAATCATTAAGTGGCAGCAGTATGAACGGAGTGCACTGGCCGCATTAGAGAAGCCGGTCGCAGATCGTATACTGCCGTGCTTAGAAATCCGGGATAGCTCGCAACACGACGCGCTCATCAAGCACCTCGCCACGGTGTGGCCACGCTTGGTGCTCGTGGACTACGCGGACCCCTCGGGAACTCTCACGGCTTCGCGCTTCAAGGAGTTGTCTACGTTCTTAAAGCAGCTACCGGCCGATGACTCGTCGGTTATCCCGGTGTTCGGACCGCCAGATGTGCTTCGGTTGGGAGGGACGGCAGTCGCCTCAATTCTTAAGAAACGCCACCGCGTCGGCCTGCGACTGCGTACAAGGCAGTCTGGTTCGGACGCCGCAGCCCTGGCGATGATCCAACAGGCGCTTCAAATTTTGGGCATCGCGGCGGAATCAGTGGTGCTTCTGGTCGACATGGGCACGACGCCGACGCTTACGAGCAATGAGCGCTCGTCGTTCGCCTCGTTCATCGCCGGCTGCGCGGCGCTCGGCTTCAATATGGTCACCGTGGCGTCGGGTGCATTTCCATCCGATCTTCAGTCGATCAAGGGCTCAAAGCTCATCGATCGTGACGACTGGGTGCTATGGACGAGCTTGGTTCCCTTAATTCCCAGCGTAAACATTGGCTTTGCCGATTACGGGATCCTGAGCCCCAAGTGGGAAGAGATCCAATTAACGCGGCGGGGGGGAAAGGCGACGATCAAGTACGCGCTCGATAATAGTTGGCGGATCATTCGGGGCACGGACAAGACCAAAGGTCAATCGATTGCCATCAGCGTCCTGATGACCACCGTGCACCAGGCGGAGTTTAGGAAGAAGGGCTACTCGCACGGCGACACGATGATTGCTGACCGCGTCGATCCTTCGTTGCCCTTATCTAAGAAGAAGGGAGGAAATGCCCATATCACCGAAGCGTGGACGATACACATCACGTACTTGGTGAAAGCTCAGTATTAGCAGAGTGCGGGACTTTCGAAGCGGCGGGCGATGTGTTGAGGGACCAGAGATGCCAACTCAGCCAAGTGCAATTGCCCTGCGAGGAACGCTTGCATGTCGTAGAGACTTTTCGTCTTCCAGCCACGTTCGTGCCCGAGCCCTCGGATGAGGGAGAGGCATTCGTCGCGGAGCAAGGTGGCCGCAAGGTTGTAAGCGTCTTGGCCACGATTAGCGCGTGCCGGGCGCAAGTGACGGAACTTCCCATCGGCAGTGATGGGGATGACGATCACGCCCCACCACTCAGGCAGGAGAGGCATCGCGCGCTCCAAGTGGCGCTCCGCAGTCACCAACGTAACTTTCTTGAAGGTCTTGGTGTAACGCGAGCCTTGAGCGATAAGCCGGCCAAGAGAGTCAGCGTCGCTCTTGATCTCATAGCAATGAAATTCGCCGATCTCAACGACGTCGGCGCGACCCAAGCCGCGTTCGAGCTTGAACTCTTCGATAAATCGAAGCGGGGGCGTTGGGGAGCGGTCTGAAAGGTGAGCTTTCAGAGCGATTTTGATATCGGCTTCAAGCATATTCGAGCATCCCGCAGGCACGCCGACATCATACCAGTGCTTGGTGCAAATCTGTATGCATATATGGTAAATTTGCATATATGCGAACCCGTCGAGCTACCCCCGTCGATCCGGTCGGCCTAGCGCAGGATTTGCGACGCCGCTTTGCGACCATGGGGTTAAACAGTAGTAGCGCCATCGCAGCCGAGGTTGGAATCAACCAGTCCCAAGTATTCCGGAACTTATTTGGTCAACCGAAGCGGCTCACCCGGACACTTATACAGCTGCGCGATTTTGCATATGCAAAATCGCAACCCGTCGCCCATGATCCTTCTTCTTCCCCCCACCTGATGCAGGCGCTTGCCGAGGTCTGGGATGGGACTGAACGACATGCTGAATTGATTGCGGCTATGCTCCGATCAATTCATCAAGCCAAACTCAAGTGAGGTCGTTGCGACGGCAATTGCGAAAAGGATCAGGCCCATGACAACGACATCACATCCGCTAACGGCCACTCGCGCCTACGCTGTGCTTAAGGAGCATGGCTTCCCCCGAACTTTCGTCGAGCGATTGCTGCCCGATTGGTGGGATAACGCACTCTTAGGCACCAGCGCAGGCTCGCTTCAGTTCGCGATGATCTTGCAGCAACGTCTTGGCCTAGAGGTTTCGTTTGTCGAGGATGGGACGATTGCCGTTGGAACCCGACCCGGGCCACGTCGATTCAAACATCGCGCAGGCACGCGACAGGAAGAGCTTCAAGTCGCCGCCAACATCGGACTCGCGCTCGCCAGACTCGGCGCCTTCGCATCATCCGAAACCTATCGACCGCTGCCGAAAAGTGCCGTAGAGCTTGCGGAACTTGTCGCGGGCCCCGATGCGGTAGTGGATTTCTCCCGGTTATTGGCGGTGCTCTGGGAGCACGGCATCCCTGTATTGTTCTTAAGCGAGCTGCCGCGCGGGTGCAAACGGTTAACCGGTATGGCCACCGTTGTGGATGGACGTCCCGTCATCGTTCTTGGTCTTAAGCACCAACAACGGTCGAGACAGTTGTTCGTTCTTGCCCATGAACTCGGGCACATACAGTGCGGCCACGTCGGCGAAGGCAGCATCCTGATCGACGAGGACATCGTCAGCGTGTCCAACGCGATTACGACGCCGGCGACATCGCTTGACAGCGAGGAAGCCCAAGCGGACGCGTACGCCCTGGCACTTATCCGGCGCGGCGCGACCGCACAAGCCGTCCGCTTAAACGAACATCACACATCGACGACTCTAGCTGGTGAAGCCTTCCAGCTTGGTCAGGCGTTGAGGATCGACCCGGGCCATCTCATACTGTCGTTTGCGCAAGAGCGCTCGCAGTGGCCCTTAGCGAGTCAAGCGATTGAGTACTACCCCGACTCAGGAGGTGCGCTGGAGCTGATCAAGAATGCCTTGGTCAGCTATGCGCAGCTGGATAGGCTCAGCGAAGAAAATCGCGAGTACCTGCTAGCCGCCCAAGGATTCCAAGACTAAGGAGGGTTGCTCATGGTGTTGCTTGACAGCGATGTAGCGAGGAAGTGTTGTCAGTACGGCCTGGTCGATGAACTCGTCCATTCGTATGGATGCCTCGCGTCGGACG
Source organism: Luteibacter sp. P4_D7_3 (assembly GCF_056401735.1). NCBI lineage: Bacteria > Pseudomonadati > Pseudomonadota > Gammaproteobacteria > Lysobacterales > Rhodanobacteraceae > Luteibacter > Luteibacter sp. P4_D7_3. The sequence continues at coordinate 19,287 of NZ_JBFUIT010000005.1, read as the reverse complement.
TCGCCGTATTGCCACAACTAAGGTTCCAGCTCAGGATCGGCAAACCTGCCGCAGTGGCGAAACTTGGAACGGAAGCCGCCGTCGCTGCTGCCGAATCCTTTCTTGCGAAAGCGAAGGAAGTTCAACTGAGCCCCGAGGCTGCCAACCTCGTTCTTTCGCTGCAAATTCCTGGCATCGATACCGGCGAACAGGTGCTCTTTGCCGCTTTGCTGATGGATCAATCGTCCCAACTGCTGACCGGCGATAAGCGCGCTCTCGCGACGCTCGCCACGGTACCTGACGCAGCTTCCGCCTGGCCTCGAATCCGAGCCTTGGAGCACGCGATCCTCAGGATTCTAAGCATTGAGGACTTTTCGCGGATCTCAGCGAAAATTCGGAGCTGTCCCGATGCCGATATGAGCTTGAGTCTGGCGTTTGGGCGTACGGCGCCGGCAACCAAAGACAGTGTCGTGGAAGGCCTCTCGAGCTATGTGAACGAACTGATTGCTCGTACGCTCGGATACTATTGCGGCGTGCCATGAGGGCGTTCTGATCCCAGCTCGGAGTCACCATCGTCTATCAGCTGTGTTGTTGAGCTCGCCTGCGCGCGCCGTAAGCATGCGCGGCTGTCGCCGCTTCGAGCGTATCCACGGCGGCTTCGTCGAATACGTAGCACGCATCCTCACGCCAGTAGGCCTGGCCGTCGATCGTATGGAAGCCGAAACCAAGCGCCTCGACTTTGTCCTGCCAACCTTCGCGTGGCGCAATGATGTCGCGACGCATCAGCCGCCCCGCGCGGAGACGCGGCCGCTCGAGCCGAAGCCACCACGGCTGCCGAAGTCGAATCCGGACGGACCATGGCCGGTGAAGCCGGACCCGGAGGCGTAGCTCCGGCCCGGGCCAGGATCGCCCTTGATCGGACCATTGCGCCAGTCACTGCGATACCACGGGCCGTAATAGTGGTACCCACCACCGCCCGCATAGCCTGTGCCGCCGACCGCCTGGTCGCGCGTGCACTGACCGGTGGCGTAGTCGTGCTCGCAGTCTTCCTGCGAGTTGTAGCTGTTGCGCTGCACGTCCTTGCCGCCGAGCGTGGCGAAGCCCACCGCCGCGGCGCCAAGCACACCCAGGGTGATCGCGACGGTTCGCTTGCGCGTCAGTGGTTCCTTCTGTGGGTAGAAGGAAGGATGTCGGTACCCCGTCGCGGGTTTGAACGCCGCATCCTTTTGCGGGGCGATAGACGTCGTCTTCGTGTCCTTTTCCATGGCAGGTGCCTCAGTAGGACATCGCAGCGGCATTCAGCGCGCCGACGCATATCGCGACGATCGCGACGAAAAGAGCGACCGACCTCACGTCCTCTTCGATTTTCTGGCGCAGGTCACGCACCATCAGCCGAAGCACAAAGTGGGTCAGCAACTGCACGACCCATGCGACCAGGCCCCACAGGGCAAGGTCGGTGAGGCTTACGCTGTGCGCGATGGCACTGGCCAGCGGCTGCACGAAGCCCAGCGCCGCGCCGCCGAGACTGATCGCCGCCGAGAGGTTGCCATCACGGATCAACGCCATCTCGCGTTGCGGCGTGATCCAGATGTAGGTCACCACGAAGGCGACGAAGTAGAGGATGCCCAGGGCGAGATACGCCACGAAGGCGGGCAGGGTGAACAGGTCCGAGACGATCACGAAGGCTTCCTTGTTCTGTCTGTGTGTGGGATTTCGCGAGCGCCTATCGCCGATAAATCGGCTCCTACCGAGCGGGGTGTGCTTCGCCAAGTAGGAGCCGATTCATCGGCGATGCTTTTACTCGCCGAGCCCAAGCTCGGTGGCGAAGAACGTCATTGACAACGCCGCATTACCGACACGCTGGCTGAAAGGCGCGCCGATACCATGCCCCGCATTCATGCGTGTCAGCAGCAACACGGGCTGCCCGGACGTGCTTGCGTCCTGCAACGCCGCGGCGAACTTGCGTGACTGCCACGGAGCGACACGCGGGTCGTTGGCACCGGTGGTCAGCAGCACGGCCGGGTACGCCGTCCCCTTCTTCACGTTGTGCAATGGCGACCACGCCAGGGTGGCTTTTGCTTGCGCATCGTCCTTCACGGTGCCGTACTCGCTCACGTTGTACGGACCATTCGCGAATGCGGTTTCGTGGCGCGGCACGTCGTAAATACCGACGGCTCCGACCACGGCGCGATACTGCTCCGGATGCTGGGTGAGTGCTGCGCCCATCAACAGGCCGCCGTTGCTGCCGCCGAGGATGCCGAGGTGCTTCGTGTCGGTCCACTTCGAGGAAACCATGGCCTGCGCCGCGGCGTAGAAGTCGTCGAACACGTTCTGCTTGTGCAGCTTTTGGCCCTGTTCGTGCCAGGCTTCGCCGAACTCGTTGCCGCCACGGATGTTGGCGTAAGCCAGGACGCCGCCACGCTCGAGCCACGCGAGGTTGGCGCCGATAAAGCCCGGCGTCACCGGAATGCCGAAGCCACCGTAGCTGTAGAGGATGGTCGGGCGCTTGCCGTTCGGCGTGATGCCGTCCATCGAGATCACGGTGACCGGGACCTTGCTGCCGTCCTTCGAGACGCCGTCCACGCGGGTCACGCGGACCTTCGAATAGTCGGCGGCGGGCTTCACTTCGAAGATGGTCTTCAGCGAACCGCTGGCGCCGTCGTACTCCGCCCAATGGGTCGGCGTGGTCCAGCCGACGTAGGAAATCAGCGCCTTGTTCTGGCCGGACTCGGAGGCGATGCCGCTGATAGTGACACCCGTGGCGGGTAGCGGTACGCGACGAACGAAGCCTGCCTTTGCGTCGTACTGGTCGGCCCACCAGTCGGGACCCGCACTGCGCACGACCAGGAAGCCGTCACCGAGCGGGGTCACGCGCTGGATCGCGCCCTCGCCTTGTTCGAGCACGGGCGTGGTCTTGCCGCCCGCCCCTACCGCGACGATCTTGCCCCGCGGCGCACCGGCGAAGCTGACCACGAAAAGGCGGTCGCCCACCCACGCGGCCGAGCGCGCGTCGGCGTCGTGGCCGAGTACGCGGGCAAAGGAGCCCTTGCCTTCGCGCAGGTACACCTCGGCCGGGCCGCCATCGCCTTCGTTGGCGAGCAGCGCGACGGACTTGCCCGCGCTGCCTTCGAGCAGGATGTACTCGGCGACGTGCGAGTAACCCTTGCCGAAGACCGTGCGGTCCTTGCTGGCCGGCTCGCCGATCGTGTGGTGCGCGAGCACGGCATCGAACTCGCGCAGGGCCTGACCGGCCTTCGGCGTTTCGAAGCGCGCGTAGGTCACACCCTTCTCGTCGGCATCCCAGGCCAGCGCCTGGGGTGTCGTGCCACCGCCGGCCAGGGGCAGGACATCGCCCAACGGCTTGCCGCTGGTGGTGTCGAGGATATGGATGGTGGTCAGCTCGCTGCCGCCTTCGGCCGTGCCGTAGGCAAGATAACGGCCGCTCGGCGACGGCCAGTATTCGGTGATGGCGGTGTTGCCATCACCCTGGTTGAGATCGACAAGGGTGCGGGTGGGGCCATCCGGCCAGGCCTTGCCGACCAGCACGGGCTGCGGCTGCGGGGGCGTGTTCTCGAAATAGAACAAGGTGCCGCCGGCCAGCGTGGGCGACGAGCGGGTGGTCGAGGTGATCGCCAGTTCGCGGATGCGGGCGCTCAGCGTCTTGCCCAGCGGCATCGCGCCGACGGTCGCTTCGGTATAGGCGTTCTGCGCGTCGATCCACGCCGTCACGTCCGCCGCGTCCGGGTTCTCCAGCCAACGGTAGGGATCGTTCACCGGCTGCCCGGCGAGTGTTTCGGCGACCACATGCTTCGGCGTCGGCGGCGGGCTGGTGGGGGCGGCGTGGGCGCCGCAGGCAACGAGCAGGCTCGCGGCGAGCAGGCGGGGAACGAGTACGCGCATGGGGGACGACTCCGGTGGAGGGGACCCGAGCGTATCAAAGGCGCGCTATCCTCGACCGATTTGCCAGACCCGGGAAACGTTCGATGCGCGTACTCGCCGCCGCCCTGCTTACTGTCTTAGCCGCCGCGCCGGCCTTCGCCGCGCCACCGCCGCCGCTGGACATGGAAACCATCATGGCCGACCCGGACTGGATCGGCGCACCGGTTGAAGACGCTTACTGGAGCGTCGACGGCACGCAGCTGTACTACTCGCTGAAGCACGACGGCACGCCGGTCCGCGATCTCTACCGCGTCGCAGCCACCGGTGGCGCGCCGGTGCAGCTGGATCCGAAGGCCGCCGCGGGCGCCGATGGCACCAAGCTGGTGTTCGACCGCGAGCACCGCCATGCGGCCTTTATCCGGCACGGTGACATCTTCCTGCGTGACCTCGGTACGGGCGCCACGGTGCAGGTGACCCGGTCGGCGGCGAAGGAGCGAGACCCGCACTTCTCCCTGGATGGCCGCCTGCTTTCCTTTCGAAGTGGCAACGCCTGGTTCACCTACGCGGTCGCCGGCGGCCCGGTGACGCCAGCCGCGCTGCTCGAAGAGAAGGACGATCCGAAAGCGACGAAATCCGATGACCTGAAGGACGACCAGCAGGCCATCTTCAAGACGTTGCGCAGCCTGCGCGCGGACGACGATGCGATGAAGGCCGACGCAGAGGCGCTGGCCGCCGCCGATCCGGGCCAGGCGCCGCAGCCGTTCTGGTTGGGCAAGAACGTCACGGTGACCGATACCTCGTTGTCGCCGGACGGCCGCTGGATGCTGGTGGTTACCCAGGCCAAGGACGCCGATGGCGGCAAGATCGCCGACCTCACACATTACGTCACCGACTCCGGCTACGCCGAAGCCGAGGCCACGCGCGCCTACGTCGGCCGCAACGATCCGGCACCCCAGTCCCTGCGGCTGCTCGACCTCCGTGCGCACACCAGCTTCGAGCTCGACACCGCGAAACTCCCGGGTATCGGCGAGGATCCGCTCGCCGAGCTCCGTGCGAAGACCGTGGCCGCGCTGCGCAAGGACGGCAAGGGTGACCGTGCCGACGCACTGGCTGCACCGAAGGTCCGGCCCGTCATCGTCAACGGCGAGTACAGCCCGGGCATCGTCTGGAGCGACGACGGTCACAACGTGGCCGTGCAGTTGCGCGCGATCGACAACAAGGACCGCTGGATCGCCAGCGTCGACTTCGACAGGCATGCACTGGTCAGCCAGCACCGCCTGACCGACAAGGCCTGGATCAACTGGGACGGCAACGACTTCGGCTGGCTGCGCGATGGCCGCACCCTCTGGTACCTCAGCGAGGAATCCGGGTTCGCCCAGCTCTACACGCGCCCGCTCGGCGGCAAGGCCACGGCGATCACCAGCGGCCGCTTTGAAACCGACCACCCCGTGCTCAGCCCGGATGGTTCGACCTTTTTCGTGCGCACCAACCAGGTCGCACCGTATAGCTACGACATCTACAAAGTGCCCTCGACCGGTGGCGCGCTGACCCGCATCACGACGTTCGAAGGCCTGGACGATTTCAACCTGTCGCCGGACGGCCGCACGCTCGCTGTCCTGCACTCTTCGCCGTATGTTCCGTCGCAACTGGCAACGATCGGAGTGGACGGCGCGGCTGCCCGTGAGCTCACGGACACACGCAAGCCCGGCTACAAGGCCCGTGATTGGGTTGCGCCGAAGATCGTCCAGGTTCCTTCCAGCCATGGCGCGGGCACCATCTGGGCGAAGTTCTATGGTCCGGCGGACGGTGGCAACGCCGCCTCTCGCCCGGCGGTGATCTTCGTCCACGGTGCCGGCTACCTGCAGAACGTGCACCTGTCCTACCCGGCGTACTTTCGCGAGCAGATGTTCCACAACCTGCTGGTGCAGCGCGGTTATGTCGTGATCGACATGGATTACCGCGCCTCGAAGGGTTACGGCCGCGACTGGCGCACGGCGATCTACCGCAACATGGGTCATCCCGAACTCGAGGACCTGCTCGACGGCAAGGCCTGGCTGGTGAAGAACCAGCACGTGGATCCCAAGCGCGTCGGCATCTATGGCGGCAGCTACGGCGGCTTCATGACCCTGATGGCGCTGCTGCGCGCCCCGGGTGAGTTCGCGGCCGGCGCGGCCCTGCGCCCGGTCACCGACTGGACCAGCTACAACCACGAATACTCGGCCAACATCCTCAACGATCCCCAGCTCGATCCCGAGGCCTACGCGACCAGCTCGCCCATCATGTATGCGGACAAGCTGTCCGACCCGCTGCTGATGGAACATGGCCTGATCGACGACAACGTGCTGGCCAGCGACACGGTCCGCCTGTACCAGCGTTTCATCGAGCTGCACAAGAAGAACTTCTGGATGTCGCTGTATCCCCTGGAGCGCCACGGTTTCGTGCATCCGGACTCCTGGTACGACGAATACCGCCGTATCGACGAGTTGTTCCAGCAGAACCTGCACCAGTAAGCCAGCCGCTGTGCTCTTGTGGGAGCCGATTCATCGGCGATGCCCTGACGCTTCCTGTGGGAGCCGATTCATCGGCGATGGCGGTTTCGGCTAAACCGCTCCGTTGGCTTTTCGCCGATGAATCGGCTCCCACATGTCCTCATTCGCCGATGAATCGGCTCCCACAAGGGCGCTGCGTGGAAATTTTACGCAGGCTTTACGCCCCCAGCCCGACGCGATACGCAAGAAATATCGCCACGGGAGAACAATGCGCCGTCTTCTTCGACGGAATGCACCCGTGGAACTCCTGTACGTCCTTCTCGTTGTCGTCCTTACGGCGCTGACGATCGGTTTCCTCATGATTTGCGACCGTCTCGGTCGTCGCTGAGGAGCCCGCCATGTCCCTTGTCCTGCTTATCGCCACCGTGGTTGCGGTGGCCCTGACCGGTTACCTCTGCGTCGCCCTGTTGAAGCCGGAGTGGTTCGAATGACCGCGAACGACTTCTTCCAGGTCGGCCTGTATCTGGCCGTCCTCCTCGTGCTGGTGAAACCCATGGGCCACTACATGGCCCAGGTGTTCGCCGAGACGCCCAACCGCGTGAACCGCTTCGGCGCCCGCGCTGAAAACCTGCTCTATCGTCTGTCGGGCATCCGCGCCGACGAGGACATGAGCTGGAAGCGCTACGCCATCGCCATGCTGGTCTTCAACGTAGCCGGCCTCGCCGTCGTCTACATCCTCCAGCGCACGCAGCAGTGGTTGCCGCTGAACCCGCAGCACTTCGGTGCGATCACGCCGGATTCGGCGATGAACACCGCGGTGAGTTTCGCGACGAACACGAACTGGCAGGGTTACGCCGGCGAGTCGACGATGAGTTACTTCACCCAGGCCATCGGCCTTGCGGTGCAGAACTTCCTGTCGGCGGCGACCGGCATCGCCGTGCTGATCGCGGTCATCCGTGGCTTCAGCCGTCGCGGCGTCGCAGCGGTGGGCAACTTCTGGGTCGACATGACCCGGGCCACGCTCTACGTGCTCATTCCGTTTTCCCTGGTGATCGCCCTGTTGCTGGTTTCGCAGGGTGTGGTGCAGAACGTGTCGGCCTATGTCGACGTCGCGACCCTGCAGCACGGCCAGCAGACCTTGCCGATGGGTCCGGCGGCGTCGCAGATCGCGATCAAGATGCTCGGCACCAACGGCGGTGGCTTTTTCAACGCCAACTCCGCGCATCCGTTCGAGAATCCGACGCCGTTCTCCAACTTCGTCGAGATGCTGGCGATCTTTCTTGTTCCGGCGTCACTTTGCTACACCTTCGGCAGCATGGTCGGCGATCGCCGCCAGGGCTGGGCGCTGCTCGCCACCATGCTGCTTATTTTCGTCCCGCTGACGCTGGGACTCGTAGCCGCCGAACAGGCCGGTAACCCGGCGCTGCACGGGTTGGCCATCGACGCGCAGGCCTCGGCCACGCAGGCCGGCGGCAACATGGAAGGCAAGGAGACGCGCTTCGGCATCGCCGCGTCCGGGTTGTTCGCCGCCATCACGACGGCAGCGTCCTGCGGCGCGGTGAACGCCGCGCACGACTCGCTTACGCCGCTCGGTGGCCTCGTGCCCATGTGGCTGATGCAGCTGGGTGAAGTGATCTTCGGCGGTGTCGGCTCGGGTCTGTACGGCATGCTCGCCTTCGCCGTGGTCGCGGTGTTCATTGCCGGGCTGATGGTGGGTCGTACACCGGAATACCTCGGCAAGAAGATCGAAGCGCACGAGATGAAGATGGCGAGCCTCGCCGTACTGATTCCATGTGCCCTGGTGGTGATCTGCACGGCCATCGCGGTGATGACGCCGGCCGGCACAGCGGCAGTCGCCAACCCCGGAGCGCACGGTTTCAGTGAGATTCTCTACGCGGTCAGTTCGGCGTCGAATAACAACGGCAGCGCGTTCGGTGGGCTTTCCGCCAATACGCCCTTCTGGAACGTCTTGCTGGCCATCTGCATGTTCCTTGCCCGTTTCCCGCTGGCGATCGCGATGCTCGCCATGGCTGGCTCACTGGCCGCCAAGCGTCACGTGCCGGAAACCGCCGGCACCCTGCCAACGCATACACCGCTCTTCGTCACCCTGCTTGCCTGCGTCGTCATCGTCGTCGGCGCACTGACCTTCCTTCCGGCACTCGCCCTTGGGCCGATCGCCGAACAACTGATGTCCGCTACGGGCCACTGATCCATGACTTCCCAAGCCCATACTCCGCGTGGTTTCGATCGCGCGCTGGTGACTCGCGCCCTCGTCGACGCGTTCCGCAAGCTCTCGCCGCGCATGCAGTTCCGCAACCCGGTGATGTTCGTGGTCTTCGTGTGCAGCGTGGCCACCACGCTGCTCTGGGTGCAGGCCCTTACGGGTCACGCCGAAGCGCCGACCGCGTTCATCTTCTGGGTCAGCCTCTGGTTGTGGTTCACCTTGCTGTTCGCCAACTTCGCCGAAGCGCTGGCGGAAGGTCGCGGAAAGGCCCAGGCCGATGCGCTGCGCGGTTCCCGTCGTGACGTGATGGCGAAGAAGCTCGCTTCCGCAGACCGCGAGGCGCCCATTGTCTTCACCCCGTCCAGCGAGCTTCGCCTCGGCCATCACGTCCTCGTCGAAGCCGGTGAGATCGTGCCCGGCGATGGCGAGATCGTAGTCGGCGCGGCCAGCGTCGACGAGAGTGCGATCACCGGCGAATCCGCACCGGTGATCCGTGAGTCCGGCGGCGACCGCAGCGCGGTCACCGGCGGCACCCGCGTGCTCTCCGACTGGATCGTGGTGCGCATTTCCAGCAACCCCGGCGAGAGCTTCCTCGACCGCATGATCTCGATGGTCGAAGGCGCTTCTCGCCGCAAGACGCCGAACGAGATCGCGCTGACGATCCTGCTGGCGAAGTTCACCCTGATCTTCCTGCTGGCCTGTGCGACGCTGCTGCCGTACTCGATCTACAGCGTGCAGGCCGCCGGCGCGGGTGAGCCGATCAGCCTGACCGTACTCATCGCGCTACTGGTCTGCCTGATTCCGACGACGATCGGCGCCCTGCTCTCGGCCATCGGTATCGCCGGCATGGATCGCATGATCCGCGCCAACGTCATCGCCACGTCGGGCCGCGCGGTCGAGGCCGCCGGTGACGTGGACGTGCTGTTGCTCGACAAGACCGGCACGATCACGCTCGGCAACCGCCAGGCCGTGGCGTTCCATCCGGCCCCGGGTATCGAGGAACGCGAACTGGCCGAAGCCGCCGAGCTTGCCTCGCGTGCCGATGAAACGCCCGAGGGCCGCAGCATCGTTACGCTGGCCGCGAAGTTCATCGCCGCCAGCGTGAGCGAGCGCCGCCACGACGATCGCCACGCCGAGTTCGTGCCGTTCACCGCGCAGACCCGCATGAGCGGCGTCGATGTCGGCACCCGCCATATCCGCAAGGGTGCGATGGACGCGGTCGAGCGCTACCTCGACTCCCAGGATAGCCACATGCCGCCGTTGGTCCGCCGCATGGCCGAAGACGTGGCCCGTCGTGGAGCTACGCCGCTGGTCGTGGTCGACGGCTCCCTGACCCTGGGCGTGGTTGAGCTCAAGGACATCGTCAAGGACGGCATCAAGGAGCGCTTCGCCGAGATGCGCAAGATGGGCATCCGCACCATCATGATCACCGGCGACAACCCGCTCACGGCGGCGGCGATCGCGGCCGAAGCCGGCGTCGACGACTTCCTCGCCGAGGCAACGCCGGAAGCCAAGCTCAAGCTCATCCGCGACATGCAGGCCGAGAACCGCCTGGTGGCGATGTGCGGCGACGGCACCAACGACGCACCGGCGCTGGCCCAGGCCGACGTGGCCGTGGCCATGAACAGCGGCACGCAGGCGGCGAAAGAAGCCGGCAACATGGTCGACCTGGATTCCAATCCGACCAAGCTGATCGAGATTGTCGCCATCGGCAAGCAGATGCTGATCACCCGCGGCTCGCTGACCACGTTCTCCATCGCCAACGATATCGCCAAATATTTCGCGATCATTCCCGCGGCGTTCGCCACGACGTACCCCGCACTCAATGCGCTCAACGTCATGCACCTGGCCACGCCACGCAGCGCGATCCTGTCCGCGGTGATCTTCAACGCGCTGATCATCATCTGTCTCATTCCGCTCGCACTGAAGGGCGTGGCCTACCGCGCGCTCGGCGCTGGCGCGCTCCTGCGTCGAAATCTGCTCGTCTACGGGCTTGGCGGCATCGTCGTGCCCTTCATTGGCATCAAGTTGATCGACATGCTGCTGGTCCTTCTTGGACTCGCCTGACCGAGGTCGCCCCATGCATTCCGTGAAGCTCACCGTTTTCATCGAAGACCACGCCGACCTGGACATGGAAGTCCGCGTCGTCGCCCCGGAACACGTCGCTGCCGTTGCGGGCGCGCCGATCGCGGTAATCAAGCCGCGCATGGTTCCGGCAACACCGCCCAACGACGACGAATACACGCTCGGCGGCTACGCCGGCATCTGAACGCCGTCTTCTGTAAAGCCCAACCCACCCACTCCACCGATAAAGGGGTCCCGAAAGGGATCGGTCAAAACGCCATGCGTACCACTCGTTATGCTTTCCTCGCCGCCATGTTCGCACTCGCACCTGTCACCAAGGCCATGGCCTCGGGCAGTGACGACTGCTCCCAGGGATTCGGTAGCCGCCTTGCCGCCGCCTACCGCGAAGATGCCCAGCCGGCCGATCCCAACGCTGAGGCGCCGGCACGCCGCGGCATGGCCGCGCCGTTCTCGTCACCGCCGTTCCCCTCGGCGGAATGGCAGCTAGGTGGCGTCCCCTATCCGATCGGTGCGCCGAACGAGAATTCGCAGTACCCGCTCGAGAAGGCACTTGCCTGCAACAGCGTCGGCAAGTGGATGAAGGACAATCGCATCGAGGTCTATGGCTGGCTCAATGCCTCGGCCAACCTGAGCACGTCCTCGCACACGAACTATCCCGTGTCGTACGCGGTGCGTCCTAATCGCATCGAGTTCAACCAGGCCCTGTTCCGCATCGAGCGCCTGGCCGACACCGTGCAGACCGATCACGTGGACTGGGGCTTCCACCTGGATAACCTCTATGGTTATGACTACCACTTCACCACGGCGAAGGGCGTCTTCAGCAACCAGCTTCTCAACAATCCCAAGCCGAACGAGCCGCTCAACGGCAAGATTTACGGCTATGACCCGATGCTGTTCTACGGTGACATCTACCTGCCGCACATTGCCGAAGGCATGGATATCCGCATCGGTCGCTGGTTGTCGTTGCCGGACATCGAGGCGCAGTTCTCGCCTAACAACTATCTGGTCACCCACTCGATCCTCTACACCGTGGATCCGTACACCCAGATGGGTGTGATGACCACGACGCGCCTCAACCAGCAGTGGACTTTGCAGGTGGGCATCAACGGTGGCAACGACACCGCGGTGTGGAACCATTCGGCACGCCCGACGTTGCAGGCCTGCGTACGCTACGTGTCGTCCGACAACAACGACATGCTCTATCCCTGCGTGAACAGCTTCAACAACTCCGACTACAACTACAACAACGTGCAGATGTACGTGACCACCTGGGGCCATCGCTTCAGTGACAACGTACACATGCTCACCGAGGCGTACTACATGTACGGCCGCAACATTCCGGGCTATGGCGAGGACTTCGATCCGAAAGTCGCCGGCTCGTCGCCGTTCCCGGGAAAGGCCGGCGAGTACGGCATCGTGAACTACTTCAACGTCGAACTGGATCCGAAGAACATGATCTCGTTCCGCAACGAGTTCTATAACGACCAGAAGGGTCAGCGCACCGGGTACCCGACCAAGTACACCAGCCACACGCTCGGCATGACCCATTGGGTGACTCCGGATCTCGAGATCCGTCCCGAAATCCGTTACGACCGGTCTTACGACGTCGATGCATACAATGGTGGCCGCAAGGACTACCAGGCCACCGCCGTCGTCGACGCGATCCTGCACTACTAAGGAACTCCCATGACCACCTTGCTGCGTAACGCCATCGTCCTGCTCCTGCTCATGACCGCGGTCACCGGCGTGGCCTATCCGGCGGTGGTCGGTGGGCTATCGGCCCTGCTGTTCCCGCACCAGGCGGCGGGCAGCCTGGTCGAACGTGATGGCAAGCCGGTCGGCTCCGCGCTGATCGGCCAGTCGTTCACGGCGCCCGGCTACTTCTGGGGTCGCCCGTCGGCGACCACGCCGGGCCCGAACAATGCCGCGGCGTCCACCCCGTCGAACCTGGGCCCGACCAACCCGGCCCTGGCCAAAGCGGCGAGCGATCGCATCGCCGCGCTGCGTAACGCCGATCCCCTCAACAAGGCCGCCGTGCCGGTGGACCTGGTGACGGCGTCGGGCAGTGGCCTGGATCCGGAGATCAGCCCGGCCGCGGCCGAGTACCAGCTGGCTCGCGTGGCCAGGGCAAGGCACCTGGACCCCGCGAAGTTGCGCGAGCTGATTGCCGCCAATACCGACGGGCGCCAGCTCGGTGTGCTCGGCGAGCCTCGGGTGAATGTGTTGAAGCTCAACCTGGCTGTTGATCAAGCGTCTCGGTAACACCCATCGCCGATGAATCGGCTCCTACAGAAGCAGGGCGCCGCTACAACGAGCGGGCCCGCGCTCTTGTAGGAGCCGATTCATCGGCGATACCAGTTTGCCTCAGCCCATCGGCTACCCTTCGCTCATGCACCCTTCGCCCCCGGCCACGCCTCATGACTGACGACCGCGACGCCCGCGCCAACGCGCTGCTCAGTGCCGCGAAGGAAGAGGACGGCCAACGCCTCAAGGTCTTCCTCGGCGCGGCACCCGGTGTCGGCAAGACCTACGCCATGCTTTCCGCGGCCCGCGATCTGAAACGCCAGGGCATCGACGTGGTCGTCGGACTCGTCGAAACCCACGGGCGTTCGGACACCGTCGCCCTGGTCGACGGGCTGGAAGTGCTGCCGACCCGACCCGTGCGCTATGCCGGCCGGGACTTCCGGGAATTCGATCTCGAGGCCGCGCTCGCGCGTCGGCCCGCCGTGTTGCTGGTCGACGAACTGGCTCACACCAATCTTCCCGGTGGCCGCCACACGCGCCGCTGGCAGGATATCGCCGAACTGCTGGATGCCGGCATCGAGGTCTACACGGCACTCAATGTCCAGCACCTGGAGAGCCTCAACGACCAGATCCGCCGGATCACCGGCGTGGCCGTCCGCGAGACCGTGCCGGACGCCTTCCTCGACCGGGCACGCGATATCGTGCTGGTCGACCTGCCGCCGCGCGAACTGATCGGCCGGCTCAAGCAGGGCAAGGTCTATGTGCCGGAAACGGCAGCCGTCGCACTGGATGCCTATTTCTCGCCGACCAACCTCGCCGCCCTGCGCGAGCTCGCCGTGGAAACCGTGGCAGCGCATGTCGACAGTGACCTGCGCGAGCACATGCTCGCCCGTGGCGATGCCATGCCGGTGCGCCGCCGTTGCATGGCTGCCATCGACGGCCACGGGCAGAGCGAATACCTCGTGCGGATCACTCGACGCATCGCGGAGCGTCGTGGCGCGCCCTGGAGCGTGGTCTTCGTCGATCGCGGCGGCCTCGATGCCGAGCGGCGCGAGCGCGTGGATTCCGCGATGCGTCTTGCGCGCCGACTCGGTGGTGAAGGCGTGATCCTGCGCGGCCATGCCGTGGCCGATGAACTGCTCACCTGGGCCGATCGCGAAGGCGTCGGCCAGATCATCGTCGGTCGTACCCGCGAGCGGCCGATCGCCCGGCGCCTCGGGTTCTCGCTCACCCAGCAGCTGCTACGCCGCGGCGCGCACCTCGAGCTGACCATCGTCGCCACGCCGGCCGAACGCGCTCGCGCACGTCGACGCCTGCGCTTCAAGGATGGCGGCGGGTCCCGCCGCGAGTACGCGTTCGCCACGGGAGCGACCGCCATCGCCATGGCGTTGTCGTTCGTTGCCGATCGCTTCCTGTCGGTGGCCAACCTCTCACTGATCTTCCTCACCGCCGTGCTCGTCGTCGCGGTGCGTACGCGCATGGCCGTGGCTGTGTACACGGCGCTGCTCTGCTTCCTGGGTTACAACTTCTTCTTCGCCCCGCCGCGCTACACGCTGGCCATCGCCAACGCCGATGATGTGCTCGCCGTTGTCCTGTTCCTCGTCGTCGCGCTGGTCTGCAGCCGGCTGGCGACACGGCTGGCCGGACAGGTGACGTCGCTGCGCGCTGCACAGGTGCGTGCCCGCGCGTTGGTCGCACTGGGCCAGCAACTGGCGACCAGCGCCGACGCCGACAGCATCCGCAAGGCCGGCGCGGGGGCATTGGCCCGCGCGCTTTCGATCGAGATCGCGATGCTTGCACGCGACGAGAGCGGCCACTTCAAGGTCGTGAACTCGGTTCCCGATGCCTTCGCGTTATCCACGCAGGACCTCGCGGCCGCCGACTGGTGTGAGGGCCATGCCGAGCCGGCAGGCCGCTACACCGATACGCTGCATGCCGCCTCCTGCTGGATGCTGCCGCTCGGCGCCGAACACCAGCGGGCCGGCGTCGTCGCGTTGCGCTTTCCGCTGAGCGCACGCGAGCCCGATGCCGACCGGCGCAGCCTCGCCCTGGCCATGGTGCAGGACATCGGCCAGGCACTCGATCGGGCGCGCCTCGCGCACGAACTGGAAAGCGCGCGCGTGCAGGGTGAAACCGAACGTCTGCGCAGTGCCCTGCTCTCGTCGGTCTCACACGACCTGCGCTCCCCGCTGGCCTCGATGATCGGCTCCGCCGGCACCCTGCTCAGTTACGACGCCCAGCTGCCCGCCAACGAGCGGCACGAACTGCTCCAGGCCATTCTCGGCGAGGGCCAGCGTCTCGATCGTTACATCCAGAACCTGCTCGACATGACCCGTCTTGGCCACGGCACGCTGCAGCTCCATCGAGACTGGGTGGACGCTGGCGAGATCGTCGCCGCTGCCGTGTCGCGCATGCACAAGCTATTTCCCGAGGTGCGGATCGACATGCACCTGCCCACCGACACGGTGCTGCTGCATGTGCACCCCGCGCTGATCGAGCAGGCGTTGTTCAATATCCTCGAGAATGCGGGCCGCTTCACACCGCCCGAGGAGCCGATTCGCGTCACGGTCCGCTCGGAGGCGGGTCGCCTGCTGGTGGACGTGGCCGATCGCGGTCCGGGTATTCCGGAGGACGAGCGGGCGCGGATTTTCGACATGTTCTATTCGGTGACGCGCGGCGACCGCGGCGGCAAGGGGACCGGGCTGGGCCTGGCGATCTGCCGTGGCATGATCGGCGCGCATGGCGGCAGCGTGGAGGCCTTGCCCCACGTGGGCGGAGGCACGACCATCCGGGTCTCACTGCCGCTGCCGCCGCCCCCTACCGAGAACGCATGAACCCCACCGCTCCACGAGTACTGGTGATCGACGACGAAGCGCAGATCCGCCGCTTCCTCGATATCGGCCTGCGTGCCGAGGGCTACCAGGTGCTGCTCGCCGCCACGGGGCAGGAAGGCCTGGGCCTGGCCGTGACGCAATCGCCGGATGTCGTCGTGCTCGACATCGGCCTGCCGGACATGGAAGGCCATGATGTGTTGCGTGAAATCCGAACATGGAGCGAAGTCCCCGTGCTGATGCTCTCCGTGCGTGACTCGGAAAGCGAGAAGGTGCGTGCGCTCGACCAGGGTGCCAACGACTACGTGACCAAGCCCTTCGGCATCCAGGAACTGATGGCGCGCCTGCGTGTGTTGCTCCGTCAGGGCGCCAAGGGTGGTCAGGCCGATGCGCCCGTGCGCTATGACGACGGCAGTCTGGTGATCGACCTCGCGCGCCGCGAAGTGCTGCTCGATGGCGCGCCGGTCGCGCTTACACGCAAGGAATTCGCCGTCCTCTCGCTCCTGGTCCGTCATCCCGGCCGCGTCGTCAGTCAGCAGCAGATCCTCCGCGAAGTCTGGGGTGCGACACACACGCAGGACACGCATTACCTGCGCATCGTCATGGGCAAGCTCCGCCTCAAACTGGGTGACGATCCATCCACACCGCGCTGGCTCAAAACCGAACCCGGCGTCGGCTACCGCTTCCCCGCCACCTGAGCCGCCAAGGCCTGCTTCCCTGTGGCACTTCCTGTGGGAGCCGCTTCAGCGGCGATAGGGTGCTCGCAAATCCGGCACCTAAAGAACGTAGCAGCCGATTCATCGGCGAACAGATGCCCCCAAAACCGGCGCAACCCCACGCGCCAACAAACGCCAAGCGTCGCCTCGAACCCCGCCAACTGTGACGCACTCCACACCCCGGACAACCCGGTACATTTTTCAGACTATTCTGATTTCCATCGACGAATGAACCCATGACCTTCCGCCTCCTCTCACCAAGGAGCACGTCATGCATTCCTCCCCAAACCGCGCTTTCCTTCAGCACGTCGCGGCTGTCGCCGCCCTGCTTACGGCTGTCGCCATCGCGACGCCGGCGTTCGCCCGGTCACTCGCGTGTTCGAGCGAACGCTTCACCACCGGCAAGCGAACGATGCCGAGCTACGACGAAGCCATGGCCGAATGCCTTGCACAGGAAACCGCTATGACGAACCCGGAATCAGGCGCTTTCACACCGTTGCGCTCATGTCACGAGATCGGCTCGAAGGGAAACCATGGGCCGTGGTTGCATGGCCGTATCGGCGTGGACGTGGTTGAGCGCAGCAGCGGGGATCGCTACACATTCGAGGGGATGTGGATGTGCAAGCCGGTGGCCGAGGCCGCCGCAAGCACCCATCGCCGCTGAAGCGGCTCCTACGGAGGAGCGCATGAGTAGCGGCGATGATGTGGGCAATGGCGATTACGTGCCGGTGGCCTGTCGCGCAAGATAGCGACCCGGCGAATCGCCGAAGGCGCGGCGAAACATGGCCACGAAAGCGCTCGGCGTGGCGTAGCCGAGGGCATCGGAAACCACCGAGACGGGCTCGCCGTGCGCCAGGCGTTCGAGCCCGCGCGTCAGCCGCGCCTGCTGCCGCCATTGCGCCACGCTGCACTGGGTTTCCTGGCGGAACAGGCGCGTGAGCGTGCGCGAGGACATGCCGGCCCAGTTGGCCCAGTCGTCGATGCCGCGCGTGTCATGGGGGTTCTCGTACATGGCCATCGCGACACGGCGGAGGCGGCGATCCAGCGGCATCGGCAGATGCAGTGCCTCCACGGGCGCGCGCCGGAGTTCATCGAGCAGGACGGCGAACAGGCGCTCGCGCTCCGGCTCCGGCTCCGCGGTAGCGACGTCGACAGGCCACGTCGCGGCGCGCTTGACGATGGCGCGGAAGAGATCGTTTACCCCGACCACGCACGGCCGATCGGGAAGGACGGACGCGGCACACGGCGCGATGAAGACGCCCCAGGCGTGGCTGGGACCCGCAATGCTCACCGTGTGCATCATCCCCGGCGGCATCCAGCCGGCACGGTGCGGCGGCAGCAGGTAGGAGCCGTGCTCCGTGCGGGTGATGAAAAGCCCTTGTTCCACGTAGAAAAACTGCCCGCGCACGTGGCTGTGCCAGTCCGTTTCACGAAGCGGTATTTCGCCGCGCGCCTCGTAGGCGATGAGCGGCGGGCCGTCGGCGCTCTCGAGGAGCCGATGTAGGACTTCGTCGTGCATTTGGCCGAATCTCGACATAAGTTGGCCCACTAACGATATCAGGCCGATACCTTCCATGGCTAACATTTGCAACCCCAAGCAACTGTCCCTGCGCGCGGCATCCGCCGACACCTGCGCCCGTGACCCTGAAGCGGAGATCCCTATGATCCGTCTCGTCACTACCGATTTAAGCGAATTGAGCGAAGGCCAGGAGGCGGGCGATGCCTTGGTGACCTTCGTCGCCTGTGCCCACGCCATGCTCGATCCGACCACGTCCGAAGACCAGGTCCGCCGACTGGAACCCCGTCTGCTGGCTCAGTTACCGACCCTGAGGGCGCTCGGTGTGTTCGACCTTTTCGAGGTACGCGACGCCGCCCTGGCGGCGCTGCTGGCCGAAGAAGGATGAATATCCGAGAAACCTGAAATATCAGGACAGCACATATTTGCCTTGACAACTATATTTTGGGCAATAGAATGCGTGTCCATGAACAGCCACCTGTGCCTCTCCTACGACGGTCGCGACACCCTGGGTGCCCTCATCGGCATGGTGCGTAGCGAAATCGTCCGCGCGATCGAAGCGGATCTCGCCGCGTTGGGTGCGGACCTGAAGTTCACCCAGTTTCATGTATTGAAACGTCTGGCCACCCACGGCCCGATGACGGCGACGGAACTGGCACGGGCGGTGGACCTGGACGGCGGCGCCATGACGCGGCAGCTCGACCAGCTCGAGTCCAAGGGTTACCTGCGGCGCAAACAGCACGAGCAGGACCGCCGGGCCTTGCGCATCGAGCTGACCGAGGCCGGTGAGGCGCTCTGGAAGCATCTGTACGAAAGCAACATCGCGACGCTGGATCGGGCCCAGAAGGACCTCTCCCACACCGAGCGCGAGCAGTTGCACGATTACCTGGAGCGCGTGCTCAACGCGCTCCGCGACAAAGACTGAACTAAACGTCCGAGGCAAAACGCATGCGTCTGCACACTCTCGTGGCGGCCGTCGGGGCCGCGTTGATTCTTTCCGGCTGTGTCACCAGCCGTGGACTGGATCCGCAGGGTCAGCTCACCGACCCGACCACCCTTCACGCCGACCGTACCCTGTCCAAGGTCGCCGTCTCGCCGGCCGGCTGGCCGTCGGCCGACTGGTGGACCGGGCTGGGCGACAGCCAGCTCACCTCACTGATCGAGGAAGCACTGAAGGACAACCCGGATCTGGCCACGGCCGACGCACGCGTGCGTCAGGCGCAGGCCCAGAGCGCCGGCGCCGATGCCGCGCGCGATCCGACGTTCAACGTCGGTGCGGGCGCCGCCGGCGCGCATCTGCCGGGTTCGTTGCTGCCGTCGCCCC